>JBBQSY010000030.1:0-33485 GCA_038213495.1 Bacteroidales bacterium | reverse complement strand
AAGCGAACGGCTTGCGTGGCGTGGCAAAAAACCTGACATAGAATTAGCCATGATTGCCAGGAATGTATTAATTAGCAATTATTTCTTAATCATGGCGTAATCCATGTGACCTATAAAAAATAAGCAATGACACATGAAATACACTGAAATTATATACAGTCTAGATTTTTGCTCAACTTTTGATCATGCAAAAGTTGAAAAAGTAAACATAAAACAGATTTAAAATTGAGGAACTTATTTTGGAATAATCACTAAAGTATAATTATCCGCTGACCAAAAATTTTTAAAGTACCTTAAAAAAATAATTGCTCACAAGTGGTAAAAAACGAAACCTCCGCATATAAAGTTCCAAATCCGGAAAACAAGTACAAAATCAGGAAAAAAAATCAGGATGTAACCGATGATAAATATTTAATATTTTCCTTTAAAAAAAAGAAGATCACGCACAATCAGGGAATAGCATAAAAAGCAATCATTAATAATGTTGCTTCGTCAATGTGAATTCAGGAAATGATGCTGATTTGTTTCACAGTTTAATTGAGAACAAAGTCATCTTCCGAAACTTCAATTTCCAGATCAGCACCCTCCAGTTCGGCCAGCCATTTGTGGCCACGTTTGATGATCAGCCGGATCAAAGTAAATCCCAGTACCGGATATTTGAGTGTTGCTAACATAACGTTTTCATTGAATGGTTAATAAAATATGAGAATAATTTTTACCTGTATGTGAATCTATTATTTATCAACTTACACCTTAAAAGTAACTTTGGATTTAATTTACTATGAAGTATATGATTTTTAATATTTAAGTGAATCAGGTTATATAATCATCATTCTTTCAAATTAATACACCAATATTGTGCCAAAGCCTGATGCAAGGTCAAATGCCCGCTTGCGCTCCTGCAAACAAAAAATACCACATATGAACAAATAAACAATATTCCCGGTTTTATTACCTTTGAATTCATTTCAAAAATGCTTATTTTTACATTTCAACAGAAGAAATTATGCCTTATTATATCAAAAACGGGATTATCCCTCCAAAACGTCATACCCAATTCCGCAAACCCGACGGTGGCTTATATTCCGAACAACTGGTAAGTACAGAGGGATTTTCGGATGCATATTCAATTACCTACCATGTTTATCCTCCGACAATGGTTAAATCCATTGACGAGCCTTTCGATGTTGCACCCGAAATAGCAGTTGTAAACAATACACAGCACCGAAGTATGCAGGGATTTTCGGTTAAACCTGAAAATGATTTTATTAAAAGCCGTGTCCCGGTGCTGGTGAACAGTGATTTATATATTTCGCTTGCGGCACCCCGGCAATCGATGAGCGACTATTTTTATCGCAATGCATCGGCAGATGAGCTGCTTTTTGTACATGAAGGTAATGGCATTCTGCATACAATGTATGGTGAAATCCCTTTTGGTTATGGCGATCATGTGATAATTCCGAGGGGAGTAACTTACCAGTTGGAATTTGAAACTGAAAACAACCGTTTGTTTATTGTCGAATCCTTTACGCCATTCCGGTTTCCGAAGCGATATGTAAATCACATTGGTCAGTTGCTTGAACATTCGCCTCTGAGTGATCGCGATATATGCACTCCTCACAACCTCAAAACTCATGACGAAAAAGGAGATTTCAAAGTACTTATCAAGAAAAATGATATGATATTTCCTTACCATTTTGCCACGCATCCTTTTGATGTGGTCGGATGGGACGGATGTCATTACCCGTGGTCGTTTTCAATTCACGATTTTGAACCCATAACCGGAAGGGTACATCAGCCGCCTCCTGTGCATCAAACCCTGGAAGCCAATAATTTTGTAATGTGTGCTTTTGTACCCCGGCTTTACGATTATCATCCATTGTCCATACCTGCTCCGTATAATCATAGTAATGTCGACTCCGACGAAGTCCTTTATTATGTTGATGGTGAATTTATGAGTCGAAAGCATGTTGATCGTGGTCAGATTACCCTGCACCCTATCGGGTTGGTACACGGACCTCATCCGGGAGCTGTCGAAAAAAGCATCGGTCTGAAAGAAACCAATGAATTAGCGGTGATGGTTGACACATTTAAACCATTGAAAATTACCAGGCAGGCGATGAAAATTGAAGATAAAGATTATTACAAATCGTGGATTGGATAGAGACGCGATGCCTCGCGTCTCAACACCACGGGATACGTTATAGGAGACGCGAGGCATCGCGTCTCAACCAGGAAAGACGCGATGCATCGCGTCTCATTTTAAATTTATATTTAGAAAAGAATATGGAAAATAAAGACTTTCTACCTATCAACGGCACCGATCACGTTGAATTATACGTTGGAAATGCCAAGCAGTCCGCTCATTATTACCAGACGGCATTTGGATTTCAGCCCCTGGCATATGCAGGACTGGAAACAGGGTTAACCGACCGGTCCTCCTATGTGCTGCAACAAGGAAAGATTCGCTTTATACTAACTACGGCTCTTGTGCCTGATTCTAAGATCGGGGAACATGTAAAACAACATGGCGATGGTGTTAAGGTGGTAGCACTGTGGGTGGATGATGCCCGCAAATCCTATGAGGAAACTACTAAACGCGGGGCAAAACCGTATTTACAACCAACGGTTCAGAAAGATGAAAACGGCGAAGTGGTTTTATCAGGGATCTATACGTATGGCGAAACTGTTCATTTATTCGTCGAGCGGAAAAATTACAAAGGTGTTTTTCTGCCCGGTTATGTGAAATGGGAACCTGAATACCGGCCTGCAGATGTGGGTTTGAAATATGTGGATCATATGGTTGGCAACGTCGACTGGGGTCAAATGAATACCTGGACAGAATTTTATGCCAATGTTATGGGATTCAAGCAATTGATCTCTTTTGATGATAACGATATCTCCACTGAATATACCGCACTTATGAGTAAGGTGATGTCGAACAACAACGGTTACATCAAGTTCCCCATTAATGAACCGGCCAAAGGAAAGAAGAAGTCACAGATCGAAGAATATATCGATTATTACCGTGGATCAGGCGTTCAGCATGTAGCTATGGCAACTGATAACATTATGAAAACCGTTGGTGAGCTGCGTAAAAGAGGCGTTGAGTTTCTGACTGTGCCCGATTCATATTACGAAACAGTCTCGGAACGAGTTGGTATTATTGACGAGGATTTAAAAACATTGCAAAAACTGGGTGTTTTGATTGACCGCGATGATGAAGGCTACCTGCTGCAATTGTTCACAAAACCCGTCGAAGACCGTCCTACCGTATTTTATGAAATCATTCAACGTAAAGGTGCCAAATCCTTCGGGAAAGGTAATTTTAAAGCTTTGTTCGAAAGTATTGAACGGGAACAGGCAAAGCGGGGAACGCTTTAAGGAATTTACGATTTCGGAATTTACGATTTCGGATTGCGAATTTAGTATCTCTTGAATGCTTTTCGGAATAGAATGAACTGAGCAAAGCTATTTCTTTCAAACTCTTTAAACTCTTCAAACTCTTCAAACATCTTCAAACATTTCAAACATCTTTAAATGAAATCCTGGATTGAGATTAAAGCAGACAGTGATTTTTCACTGGATAATATTCCTTTCGGAATTGGAATGATTCCCGGAAGCGGGAAGTGCATTTGCACACGTATCGGCGATACAGTGATTGATCTTGCGGCCATGGCACAAATTGGCTATTTCGATCTCCTTGGCTTAAAAGTTTTGGATTTTGAAAAACCGGTGTTGAACGAATTTATTGCCAAAGGCAAAAAAACTGCCTGCAAAGTCCGCACTATTATCCAGGAATGCTTTATGAATGGAAACTGCAGCGAAACCGAGATATCCCTGATAAAACAAAGCGCCCTGCATGATGCTTCCGGAGTCTGTATGCTGATGCCTCTGCAGGTTGGCGATTATACTGATTTTTATTCGAGTATAGAGCATGCCACCAATGTTGGCTCGATGTTCCGCGACCCGGCAAATGCATTATTGCCAAACTGGCGGCATATTCCGGTAGGATATCATGGCAGAGCTTCGAGTATTTTAGTCTCAGGCGCTGAAGTTCATAGACCAAACGGTCAGATTAAACCGGCAAATACAGATTTACCTGTTTTTAGCCCTACAATGCAACTGGATTTTGAACTCGAAACAGCTTTCGTTATCGGTAAAGAAAATCAGCTTGGTGAGAGTATTTCCACAGCAGAAGCCGAAGACTTTATCTTTGGCATTGTACTTTTCAATGATCTTTCAGCCCGCGATATTCAGAGTTGGGAATATGTCCCGCTCGGACCTTTTCTTTCTAAAAATTTCGCTTCGGTAATTTCGCCGTGGATTGTAACCATGGATGCTTTAGAGCCTTTCAGATGCAGTGGTCCGGAACAACAACCAATGGTTCTGCCATATCTGCAATTTGAAGGTGACGGTAATTTTGATATTAACCTCGAAGTACTTATCAAACCCGAAAAGACCGCGGAAGCAAGCATCTGCAAATCCAATTTCAAATACATGTACTGGAATATGAGCCAGCAACTTGCACATCATACCATAAATGGCTGCAACATGCGGGTGGGTGACCTTTGCGGAAGCGGGACCATCAGCGGCACCGAGGCAGGAAGCTACGGCAGCATGCTCGAACTCACCTGGAAAGGAACAAAACCGCTCACATTGCCCGATGGCAGCGAAAGGAAGTTTATCAATGATAATGATACCGTTATCATGAAAGGATTTTGCGAAAAAGACGGCATCAGGGTGGGTTTTGGAGAGGCGGTTGTAAAAATAGTACCAGCAAAGTAATTAAGTAAATGTATACCTTAAAATAATGTTCACCTCAAATAACACAAAAAAAAGTGCTCTGTGCTTGGTGCCTGGTGCTCAGCATTTTGAGATTATAAGCAAAGATCAATCAAGTTTTCTATAATTACTATGCACTAAGCACAATGCACTAAGCACAATATATCGTGTGCCTGCATTTTGCTTAAACTCAAAAAAGTCTCCTGTACTAGTTAAGAGAGTATACATGAACACTTTTAACTTACCATTAACTAATTCCCATTAATAAATATTTTATAACAAAACTTTCTCTCACTATGTCAGTTATAGATCCCAAAAATATTCCATCTCATCACCTGCACCGGGCTTTATTAAGTGTGGTTGCGCCGCGCCCGATAGCTTTTGCCAGCACCATTGATGCATCAGGAAAAGCAAACCTTTCACCTTTCAGTTGTTTTAATGCTTTTGGTGTTAATCCGAGTACACTTATTTTTTCGCCTTCCCGAAGTGGTCGTACCAATGAATTAAAGGATACTTATCTGAATGTAAAAGAAGTACCGGAAGTAGTGATTAATATGGTTACTTATTCAATGGTCGAGCAGATGAACCTGGCCAGCACTGAGTTCCCACGGGGTATTAATGAATTTTACAAATCAGGCTTCACTCCTATCCCATCCGAAAAAATAAAGCCTTTCAGGGTAAAAGAATCACCGGTTCAGATCGAATGCAAAGTGAGACAGGTAATTGAAACCGGCACCGGTGCAGGATCGGCTAACCTGATCATCTGCGAAGTATTGCTAATCCATGTAAATGACAAAGTCCTCGACAAAACTGGCATGATTGATACCCGCAAACTCGACCTGGTCGGAAGGATGGGTGCTGATTATTATGTGAGGGCTTCGGGAAGAGCTTTGTTTACCCTCGAAAAACCGGCAAGCAAGCTTGCTATAGGTGTCGATTCACTTCCCGAAGATGTACGGATGAGCAGCATACTCACCGGCAATGATCTTGGTAAACTTGGAAGTCTGCAACTGAAGCCAACAAGCCCGGAGATTGAAAAATACCTTGCTTCACCTGATTTCAGGACGATTTCCGCTAAATTCGGCGGCAACAGCAAGAAAATTGTGGAGGAAGCCCATAAACGAGCACATAAACTGATCGCAGCTAACGAAACTTATGAGGCCATTTTGTTGTTGCTTGCTGCTGACAGCATGGCAACTAGAGATCTTTAATGAGCAACAGACCATCCGCGATGAGACTCTGAAGCTGTTCATTTTCGGCTGCCATGGCTTCCAGAAACCTGATAATTTCATCCAAAAGACCGGAAGTTTCATCCTGTTTTGAGAGAATCTCAGCTATCTCGAGTGGCAGCAGCCAATCATCGGGATAATGATATTTAAGTATATTCCATATTTCTGTAAATGCATCTGAACTTCCGCCGGAGTCGCGGATAGCCTGCACATCCCTGTATAAGTCATGAAGCCTCAGAATACTTTCCGGATGCTGAAAATGATGTGTTTTTTCAACGGGAGCAGGATATTGCAGCTTGTAAGCACCCGGATCGGCAGGACCGGCAAATGCAGAGGTTATACTTTCGCCTACAGCCATATCATAAACACCCCATTCCGGTTTAAAAAGATCTATATCTTTATACCGGACAGTGCAGTTGTGAAAAGAAAAAATAAGATTGCTTCCCTCGTGACGGATTATTTTTTCAAGCCTTCCTTTTACCTTCACTCCGCTGTTAAATTCCAGCAAAAGTTCAGTTCCGGTTATGATTCCATTTGAGGAAAGTTCTCCTTCACTCATGGTTTCGATGTTTCCGATATCTTTTACTGATCCTACCGGTGAACCAAATCCATCTTTATGATATTTAATGCCCTGCCCATCAAGTTGATGATTATCAAACGATAGCATAGCAGGGCCTTCAAATCCCAGGTAAACCGGCTCGCTGTCCGATTCATGAACTTTAGCCAGTTTTCCCGAAACCTGCAAACCGGAACTATATACCACGGTGCAGGTTATCTCCGATTGCAGGGCTTTGGTCAGGCCTTCCATCCCACCTTTTCGCAGAGCCATTGTTTTTATATATTGCTCCAGCACTGCATTGAGATGTTTAAAATCAGGCGTTACAAAAAGCTGCGGCTGCTGCCTTGTAATATCAAACGAAAAGTTTTGTGCATCCAGAGAATAAGGTAGCTTTATAACTTTCGGCTTCAGGCAGTTATGGCTTTCGCCGATAGAGGAAAGGAGCCCGGCACCATAAATCTTAGGGTTATCGACGGAACCGATAAGTCCGTATTCCACCGTCCACCAGTGCAGGTTGCGAAGAAGGGCCATTTCGGAAGAGGAACTTTGCAGTTTCGACAAAGCATCGAGTTCGGCCTCTGCTCTTTCGATGTCGTCAGAAGTAGAATATGGATCAGCTTTTACGATGGAAAGATGCCGTATTGCCTCGTATATTTTGTTATCATAAACCGATGAAAAAGCCTTTGTGCCGGCCTTTCCGAAATCACGCAGGTACATGGAATATTCATTATCCGCGATAATTGGCGCATGGCCTGCCGCTTCGTGCACAATATCAGGAGCGGGAGTATACAAAATCTGGTCGATGGGTCGGATATCAGCAGCAATAACCAGCACATTGTAAGCCTGGAACTCCATAAATGCAGCCGGGGGGATAAATCCATCCACGGCAACAGCCGCCCAGCCGATTTCTTTCAGAATGCGGTTCATGCCATACATCTGGGGTATGCGTTCGGTGCTGATGCCGGTCCGTTTCAATCCGTCAAGGTACGAAGAGTGTGCCACGGCAGGTAGATACTTCACATTCTGCCTCATGATGTAACGCCAAACCGCATGATCCTGGGCCGTATATGAGTTGTATGGCTGGTCGATGATGAGGTTTAAGAGATGACGTGGCAAACTGTTGAGCACTTCGTTACTTTCCATGGCAGAATTTATATTTCGGACAAAACGATTACTTTTGAAAATCTTTTGCAGAATTACGTTCCAAAGATAGACAACCTCACATATAATACCAAACGATCTTGACCCAGCCCCTTATTTATATTGCACTTCCGGTAATGAATGAAATGGAGCGCCTGCCATTGCTTATGAAGGCCATTATTGATCAGACGGCTCAACATTTCCGGCTGGTTGTTTGTGTGAATCAACCGGATGGCTGGTGGAACGATCCGGAGCAAATTAATATTTGTGAAGAGAACGAGGTAACAATCCGGTACCTGGAATCCCTGGAGGATAAAAGAATTGAAATTATCGACAAATCCTCAGCAGGTAAAGGATGGCCGCCGAAAAGATCAGGAATCGGCTTTGCGCGAAAATTGCTGATGGATCATATTGCAAAGGTTGCCAATGATAATGACATCATCATCAGCATGGATGCCGATACCGTTTTCGGCAGTGAATATTTTGCTTCGGTTGCCGAAAGCCTGCGCATTAACCCGGCAGCATCGGCCATTGCGATCCCGTATTATCACAAGCTATCTTATAACAGCAAACTGGACCGGGCCATGCTTCGGTACGAAATTTATATGCGGTCCTTTGCCATTAATATGTGGCGCATCCGAAGCCCGTATTGCTTTACAGCCTTGGGCTCCGCGATTGCATTGCCGGTATGGGCCTACCGGGCCAGCGGAGGAATGACACCCAAACTGAGCGGCGAAGATTTTTATTTCCTTCAGAAAATTGTAAAAACCGGCCGGTTACTGCATTACAATACGGAAATCGTTTACCCGGCCACGCGTTTATCCGACAGGGTTATCTTCGGCACCGGACCGGCTTTGATCAAAGGCATAGACGGCGACTGGAGTAGTTATCCTGTCTATCATTACCGGCTCTTCAATCAGGTTGCCGAAACATACAAGGCATTCGGGGCGCTTTTCACTAAGGATGTGAATACACCGGTCGATAAATTCCTGCTTGCGCGATTTGGCGAGTTACCCTGGAAAGGTTTACGGAGTAATTTTAAATCACAGCCACATTTTATCCGCGCCTGCCACGAGAAAATTGACGGGCTTCGGATTCTCCAGTTCCTGAAGGAAAGCCAGGTTCCTGATGAGAAAGTCAGCGAAACTGCTCTTTCGGATTTATTATTGCTTTACAAAAACCAATTTCCTGAATTGATTTCTCAACTAAATACAAACGTTGATTTCCAGTTATCATCCATTACTGAACTCGATCGTATCCGTGATATACTTTTCGAAATTGAAATGCACTACCGTAAAATACACTGGAATGACTTTACAGGGTTGACCACGATGTATAATTAGAATAATCGTTTCAGAACTGCTGATTTCATATTTGTAAAACGTTCCTTTATCTTTGCCTTTTAAATACACATCCAATGAGCTCCAAAACAAATCCCACCGACACCTTTGTTAATGAAATGAACACCTGGCATGGCAAAACAATAGGCCTGAAAACCATTGAAGCATTGCATAAAAATCGTTTCGATGCCACGTTTTTCGAAACGCGCGAAGATGCGGCCCACGCGGTTATTGAATTTATTAAACCCGGAATGCAGGTTGCCTTCGGCGGATCGCAAACAGCAAAACAGCTGAATCTGCAGCAAATGGTTTTGGATCTGGGCGCTACAATCCTGGATCACAATGCCACCGGGCTCAGCGATGAAGAAAAACTGGAAGTCATGCGCAGTCAGCAAACATGCGATGTATTTATCTGCAGCAGCAATGCCATTTCGCTGCAAGGCGAATTATTTAATATTGACGGACATGGGAACCGGGTTGCTGCCATGGCTTTCGGTCCGCGAAGAGTTATTGTAATTGCAGGTGTAAATAAGCTGGTGGCTGATGAAGAAGCAGCCTGGCAGCGTATACGGACCATTGCTGCACCTATCAATTTCAAACGGCTCAACCGGCCCAATCCATGTGCTAAACACGGTGTATGTATGAACTGCAACCTCCCGACAAGAGGATGCAATATATACGTGGCTACGCGTCGTAAACCACCTTTGATGGAATTCTCTGTTATTATTATTAATGAATCACTTGGTTTCTGAGAAACCCGGCGGAATTTTCAATTTAGTGAAGCAATCTTGCTCAGCGGGAGCTTTGGATTTATAATCCGCTAAAATATCCATATAAATTTCATTTTCAGGTGAATATATTAATTTTCTGTAAAAAAAGTACCGCAATTCCAAATGACTTTTACGTGAAAAACGTAAAAAAAAAAATAATTTTTCATAAAACTTGCAATTCATTCAATTGCTTTCATACTTTTGACCACTGAACCTCTATACTATTAGCCATGGATCTGACAATGATTAATGCCATCTCCCCTGTTGACGGACGTTATCGCAAGCAGGTTGAAAGTCTTTCATATTATTTCAGTGAAGCCGCTCTGATCAATTACCGGGTATTTGTTGAAGTTGAATATTTTATTGCTTTATGTGAACTGCCACTTCCGCAATTGCAGGGAATTGATTCAAAAAAAATTGCTGCACTCCGATCACTCTGCCGCGATTTTACATTTACGGATGCGCAGGAAGTTAAAGACATCGAAGCTACTACCAATCACGATGTTAAAGCCGTGGAATATTACCTCAAAAAGAGGTTTGATAAACTGGGGTTAGGGAAATACAAAGAGTTTGTGCATTTTGGACTCACCTCACAGGATATCAATAATACGGCCGGGCCTTATGCACTGAAGCTCGCCATTGATGAAGTTATTATCCCTGTGTATGAAGACCTGCTTCAGAAACTCACCAAACGGGCTAAGGAATGGAAAAAAATACCGATGCTTGCCCGTACGCATGGACAGCCAGCTTCTCCTACCATCCTGGGAAAAGAAGTGTATGTTTTTGCCGAAAGACTAAAACAGCAACTGAAGCTACTTAAAACCATTCCTTTTTCGGCCAAGTTCGGAGGTGCAACCGGAAATTTTAATGCACATTACGTAGCTTATCCCGATGTGGATTGGAATGAATTCGGTGATAATTTTGTAAAAAACAGTCTTTCGCTCGAACGCTTGCGCTATACCACGCAGATCGAACATTATGATAACCAGGCAGCACTTTTCGATAACATGAAGCGTATCAATACCATTCTTATTGATTTGTGCCGCGATATGTGGAGTTATATCTCCATGGAATATTTCAAACAGAAAATAAAACCCGGTGAAGTCGGATCATCGGCCATGCCGCATAAAGTGAACCCGATTGATTTCGAGAACGCTGAAGGAAATCTGGGACTTGCAAATGCCCTGTTCGAACACCTTTCGGCCAAACTCCCTTTATCCAGGCTACAGCGCGATCTCACTGATTCAACCGTAAGCCGTAATATAGGTGTTCCGATTTCACACACCCTGATTTCCATCAAATCACTGATAAAGGGGCTTGATAAACTTATACTGAACGAAGAGAAAATACAGGCTGACCTGGAGAACAACTGGGCTGTGGTTGCCGAAGCTATTCAAACCATTCTTCGTCGCGAAGGGTTCCCGAAACCTTATGAAACATTAAAGCAGCTTACACGCACCAATGTACATATTGATCAGAAAGCAATTTCCGCCTTTATAGAAAAATTAAACGTTCCTGCCAAAGTGAAAGAAGAACTGAATAAAATCAGTCCTTCGAACTATACCGGTCGTTTCGAAATATAGCTTTCCGTTACCTGTAACATGGGTGTTTTAAAGACCTGAATTTTAATGGGAATTAAAAACAAAAGTGAGAACCAGAAGTTGACAGCTTCGGATTCTCACTTTTCATTATTTCTCTTCAGTTTATTAATTTGCAGGTTAAATTTTAACGGACTGTAATTTTACCGGAAACATACAGAAAGTTCCGGGAAATGTTAAATTTTAGCCGAAAGCAAAACATAGTAGCATAAACAGATTGTTTTAAGTAATTTTGCATAAAAATTAAGGACATTTTATGGATTTAAAAGACATTTTATCTGTTTCAGGCAAGCCCGGGCTTTTTAAGACAATCGCTCAGACTAAAACAGGAGTTATAATTGAATCACTCACCGATGGCAAGCGCAACCAGGCTTTTGCCAGCGATAAAATCAGTTCTCTGGGTGAAATCAGCATCTTTACTTCGGGTGAGGATCTCCCTCTTCGCGAAGTATTCAGGCTTATCCGCGAGAAAAACGGGGAACAACCGGCACCTGATGCCAAATCTGACGACCGAGCATTGAAAGCATTTTTCGAAACCATCGTGCCTGATTACGATAAGGAGCGTGTATACACTTCGCATATGCGGAAACTCGTTCAATGGTATAACATTTTAATTGCCAACGGGATAACCGACTTTTCAGCTCCGGACGAAGAAGTTGAAGAAAGCGGGGACGAAGCCGCATCGCCCGGTGACACAGGTGAAAATCCCGAAGAAAAATAAAACATTGAGTCCGTCCTTTATCATGGCGGGCTTTTTTTACGTATTTTCGCCAGCACATTTTCAACCAGATGAAGAAATTTATCCACGATTTCGAAGTTACCCGTAACCACCATATTACAGCCGACTATTTCGTAATCTACCTCAAATGCCCTGTTCAGCTTCCGGCCATTCTTCCCGGACAATTTGCCGAAGTGCTTGTCAGTAATTCAACTACAACCTATCTGCGAAGGCCTTTTTCCATCTACAATACAGATTCCGAAAGCAATGAACTTTCCTTGTTGGTAAAGACAATCGGCGATGGAACAGCAGCGCTTTCCAAACTTCAGAAAGGTGATATCCTAAATCTCATTTACCCTTTAGGCAATTCATTCGGTTTACCTGATAGAGAAAAAGCATTGCTCATCGGCGGCGGTGTTGGAATTGCCCCAATGTTGTTGCTGGCAAAAATGCTTCACCACAAGGGGTTTAAACCTGATATACTGATTGGTGGACGCACCTCAGATGATATTGTTGAACCTGAAAAATACGCAGCTTACGGTGATGTTTTTATAACTACGGATGACGGATCAGCCGGCGAAAAAGGAATGGTAACGCAACATTCATTGTTCTCAGGAAAAATACAGGAATATTCTAAAATTTATGCCTGCGGGCCCGATCCAATGATGAAAGCCATAGCAAAGGTGGCGGCATCTATCGACATTCCTTGTGAAATTTCACTCGAAAATACAATGGCCTGTGGAATCGGAGCCTGTTTATGCTGCGTTGTCGAAACCATTGATGGGAATAAAACTACATGCATCGACGGACCTGTGTTTGATACGCGAAAGCTTAAGTTGTAACAAGATGAGTTTGAAGTTGGAGAAGTCAAGGCGAGGGGGAGATGGAGAGACTGAGAGACTGAGAGACTGAGTGACTGAGTGATTGGGAGATTATGAGATTTGTTGTAATATAGACTGAAGATGGATAATTCGGCTCAATGTTCCTCCGTGTTCTCAGTGCCTCCGTGGTGATAAAAATAGTGTAATAAGCTTGAAACCTGAATTCTACGAATGGATAATTCAGCTCAATGTTCCTTCGTGTTCTCAGTGCCTCCGTCGTGATAAAAATAGTGTAATAAGCTTGAAACCTGAATTCTAAAATCTGAAATCCAAAATTATAATGCCCGATTTATCCGTCAACATACATAAACTTTTACTGAAAAACCCGGTTACGACAGCTTCCGGCACGTTTGGCTATGGTCCAGAATTTGACGACTTTATTGACGTCAACAGGCTTGGAGGTATTTTTACTAAGGCATGTACTTCGAAAAACCGTGATGGAAACAAATATCCGCGTATGGCCGAAACGCCTGCCGGTATGCTTAATTCGGTCGGACTTCAGAATAAAGGAGTAGAGTACTTCATCAACACTATTTACCCGAAAATCAAACACTACGACACGCATATCATAGTAAATGTGTCGGATTCAACAGTTGATGGATATGTGGAAGTGGCAGAAAAACTGAACAGGCTCGAAAAAATTACAGGCATCGAATTAAATATCTCCTGTCCGAATGTTAAAGAAGGGGGAATGGCATTCGGAACCTCCTGCCCTATGGCCGGTGCTGTCACAAAGGCTGTACGTAAAGTCTACGATAAAACCATGATCGTAAAACTTTCTCCTAACGTGACCAACATATCCGAAATTGCCAAAGCGGTTGAGGATGAGGGTGCCGATTCGGTTTCGGTGATCAATACCTTGCTCGGAATGGCGATCGATGCCGAAAAGCGCCGCCCGGTTCTATCAACCATTACAGGAGGACTTTCGGGGCCTGCAATTAAACCTGTTGCCCTTCGTATGGTTTGGCAGGTGTCAAAAGCTGTTAAAATACCCGTTATCGGATTGGGAGGGATAAGCAATGCAACCGATGCCATTGAATTCCTGCTTGCCGGCGCTACCGCCATCCAGGTTGGAACCGCCAATTTTGTCGACCCGCAGGTAAGCATAAAAATTCTCGAAGGCATCGAAGAATACTGTATTCGTCATGGTGTTAAAGATATTAAAGAACTGATAGGGGCGCTTGAATCTTAAAAAGTCAAAATGCAAAGATCAAACTGATAAAACCCGGATATAATAACACCCCTTCTGGAATTTGGGGAAGACGAAGCAGGAACCAATAAGCGCACTAAGAGCCACTAAGTAACCTTAAACAACTGTATGACAATTGTATGACCACCGTATGACAATTAATTTACGATTTACGAATGACGATTTACGATTTACCCTTTGTACAACATTAACCCTTTGAAAGCGAAGCATTGAACCCTTGAACGCGAAGCATTGAACCTTAAACCTTGAACCCTTGAACTCCCGATGACTAAAACAAACGTACTTCTTATCGGTAGCGGTGGCCGCGAACATGCCATAGCATGGAAACTAAATCAGAGTCCGTTACTGAAACAGTTATTTATTGCACCCGGCAATGCCGGTACTTCCTCTGTTGGCACAAATGTTTCAATAAGTGGAAATGATTTTGAAGGCATTAAACAATTTGTCTTACAAAATCATGTTGATTTAGTTGTAGTCGGACCTGAAGAGCCTTTGGTACGGGGAATTCATGACTTTTTTCTTGCTGATGATTCGATAAGTCAAATACCTGTGATCGGACCTCAGAAAACCGGCGCCGCACTCGAAGGGAGCAAGGATTTTGCCAAGCAGTTTATGATAAGGCATAAAATTCCTACAGGAGCTTATCAAACGTTTACTAAAGACACACTTTCAGAAGGAATCGCATTCCTCTGCACACTTCATCCACCTTATGTACTTAAGGCTGACGGTTTGGCCGCCGGCAAAGGCGTGGTAATATGCAAAACAATAGCAGAGGCAGAAACGGAACTAACTGATATGCTTGCAAATAAGAAATTCGGAAAAGCATCGGAAATGGTTGTTATTGAAGAATTTCTCGATGGAATCGAGCTTTCAGCTTTTGCCATCACCAATGGCGACGAATACATGGTATTGCCAGCAGCCAAAGATTATAAGCGCATTGGTGTTGGGGATACCGGACCAAATACCGGTGGAATGGGATCTATCTCACCGGTTCCTTTTGCTGACAAGGAATTTATGCATAAGGTGGAAAATCGCGTAATCAGGCCTACTGTTGAAGGATTAAAAAAGGATGGAATTCCTTACCAGGGATTCCTGTTTTTCGGATTGATGAATGTTAAGGGAGATCCTTTTGTTATCGAGTATAATGTTCGCCTGGGCGATCCTGAAACCGAAGCTATATTGCCACGTATTAAAACAGATCTGCTGGAAATATTTCTGGCAACAGCAAACGGCAATCTGGCCCAAATCAAACTGGAAACAGACCAACGGACTGCTGCCTGTATTATGCTGGTTTCCGGTGGATATCCGGGGGATTATAAAAAAGGGAAAGTAATTTCAGGGCTTGATTCAGTGAAGAAAAGCCTCGTTTTCCATGCCGGTACAGCAAACGAAGCGGAAAATATTATTTCTGCCGGTGGAAGGGTAATTGCGGTTACTTCGCTGGCCGATGATCTCCAAAGCGCCATTGCTTTATCCCTGGAATCGGCGGCACAGATTAAATTCGGGAACTCTTACTTCCGGAGCGATATCGGGAAAGATCTTGTACAATTTTAAATCGTAAATACAAATTTAATGCTAAGGTGGATTTCTAAGTCAGGGACCTTTATTCAGTTTACCATATTTGCTGTAATCCTTGCTTTGCTGTGGATTCCAGCATTCATCAATCCGGTGCCCCCGGTTCAAACATCGGCCGATGGTCCCTTATACACAATCCTTGCTTCCTGGATACAGCAATATGCATTACTGGCTGTTTCTGCAGCATTATTTATTGTGGTGTTTCAATCAGTCATTCTATTCTATGTTTTCCAGGCAAACGGATTTTTCGGCCGAAGTAACTTCCTTCCTGCCATCATCGTACTGCTTGCATACAGCTGGAACAGTGATTTTCAAACCCTTCATGCTGTTCTCCCGGCCGGTATATTTATCATAATAGCCCTGAACTCGATCATGCAAATGTATGGACAACAGGCTGCTTACCACCAGGTGTTTATTGCCGGATTTTCATTAGGTATTGCCTCCTTATTTTATATTCCGCTAGCCTATTTGCTGCTGATGATATGGTTCTCATTTATTACGTATCGTATATCAACCTGGCGCGAATATGTGATCTCATTTATCGGCTACATTCTACCTTTCATATATTATCTGAGCTGGTTATTCTGGAATGATAATCTGCATAGCGGAATAGAAAATCTATCCGGTTCCCTGTTCAATTTAACGTTACCGGCCAGGTTATCACAAATCAATACTATCTGGCTGTCATTTTCAGCCTTCATGCTTGTTATTACGATGGTAGCTGTATTAAATATTATGAACGACAAACTGATCAGCCTTAGGCGCAGGTCATGGATTCTGTTTAATTTCAGTTTTACA
Source organism: Bacteroidales bacterium (assembly GCA_038213495.1). GTDB lineage: Bacteria > Bacteroidota > Bacteroidia > Bacteroidales > UBA4417 > UBA4417. The sequence goes on along the minus strand of JBBQSY010000030.1, from coordinate 16,882 downwards.
TCTGCCGTCGCTATTCTGTTAGCCGGCTGGCCAATACTTTCTGCTAACTACCTGTTTGTAATTCCTTTGGCCTTTTTTCTTACGGGAAGTTTTTCACTTTTAAAACGTCCTTTCTGGTTCGAAATATTTGCACTGGCTTTGCTTTTGTTTCTTATCGTAATGCGGATCTACCTTGCTGTTTTTAGTTTCTGACACAGAAAAAAAATGGGTATGATGCTTGTCCTATAAAAGCCTGATAAATCAAACTCATCGCGAATGTTAAAATCCTCTTTCACCGATAATCTGATAGAAGCAGGGTGCGACGAAGCAGGCCGTGGCTGCCTGGCAGGACCGGTGTTTGCTGCTGCAGTTATTTTGCCTTCCGGATTTTTTAATCCGGATCTGAATGATTCGAAAAAACTTACTGAATCACAACGCGACAAACTGAGAATAATAATAGAAAACGAAGCTTTAGCCTGGGCGGTGGCCGAAGTAGAAAACACCGCAATTGATGAGATAAACATACTTCAGGCTTCGATGCTTGCCATGCATAAAGCCCTGGCAAAGCTTACAATTTTGCCGGAACTTATACTTGTTGATGGAAACCGGTTTCCGGCCTATCAAGATATTCCTCACCTGTGTATAATTAAAGGGGACGGACTTTTCCTCTCCATTGCTGCTGCCTCGGTGCTGGCAAAAACCCACCGCGATGCGTATATGATAACACTGCATGAAACTTTTCCGGATTATGGCTGGAACAGGAATAAAGGCTATCCTACGCTTGAACACCGGAAAGCAGTGTTAAGACTTGGATTCAGTGCACTTCACCGTAAAACATTCAGCGTAAAAATAAAGGAGGGTGAATAATTCTGATACACTCCATTAATCTTGCTGATGTTTTGACTTCTGAACATTTCAATACCGGAATATCAATGCTGCCCGGCATATAATTCATAAATAAATTTTACCAGAAAAACTCTGCTGTATAATTCGAATCCGACAATCTGCTGATATCATGGATATTCTAATTGTATTGAAAAGCATTTTAAAAAATTCTTCAGAAATAATTATAAGCATTTAAATGTTGATATCTCAATTTACAGTAAGTATAACCGGAGTCCGAATTTTGTATCATTGCAAAATAAATTGTTTTTTATGCGAATACGACTCGTTGTTGTTCCCCTGTTTCTTCTGATTTCCTATTTCTTAAACGCTCAGCAATTATCCAACATGGATTATGGTGCGTATATTAAGGAGTATAAATCGGTTGCAGTCAGGGAAATGAAACTTTACAAAATCCCTGCCAGCATTACCCTTGCACAGGGTATGATCGAGAGTGGCTGCGGCAAAAGTACGCTGGCCAGAAATACCAAAAACCATTTCGGGATCAAATGTCAGAACGATTGGTCAGGGGACACTTATTTGCACGATGATGATAAGGAAAAAGAATGTTTCCGGAAATACCAGGATGTTGATGCATCATTCCGCGACCATTCAATCTTCCTGACAACACGTAAGCGTTACTCAGCCCTGTTTGAACTCCCGCTCAACGATTATAAAGGATGGGCCTACGGACTGAAAGCAGCCGGGTATGCCACCAACCCCGATTATGCAAATATCCTGATCCGGCTGATCGAAACCAACAAACTTTATCTCTTTGACGACACACTCAATACGGAAGAAAATGTGTTGAAAACAGATGCTGAAGACGCTTCCGTGGAAGCCAAAAAGCCGGCAACAAAAGATAACAGGTCAATCAGCCTGGAAGGCCGTATCATTTTCCGGAAAAATTATAAAGTGTCTGATCCGGCTTCATTCGAAATAGCATACACTTCCGAAATGGGGAGAAAAGTTTATGAAAATTACAACGTCCCTTTCGTTTTTGCAAAAAAAGACGACACCTGGTTCACTGTTGCCAAAGAATTTGGGATTTATGCTTTTCAAATATACAGGCAAAACGACCTTAAGGAAAGCGATCCCATTACGCCCGGACAAATATTGTACCTGGAAGCCAAAAAGAGGAAAAATTCCGAAAAGACTTATAAAGTAAAAAAAGGCGACAGCATGTATTCCATATCCCAGGAAAAGTGCATAAAGCTCATCCAACTGCTGAAATACAACAAATTAAGGACTGGCGAGGAACCCAACCCGGGATATGTTCTTAAACTTTCAAGGTAAATCACATGTGCATTTTAATGCACCGGATTTACTAATATCGGATTAATACTATGTGGATGGCAGCTTTGGCTGTTATTTTTTTTTATAAAGATTTCTTAAGTATCATCCAGCCTGGTTAATTCATTAGCAAAGTCGAACAGTACCGTATTGTACTTTGCAAACGGCACCATTTCTTCCTGAATTCAATGAAGTATAAAAAAAACAGTGCCGGAATAAGGAATTAACTATCCCAGAATTATCTCTTTTTGCAGTTTTTTCCATTCACTTCAGCCTGATCCAGGGAGTAAGAAATATGTTTAAAAGTCACATATTTTCGGGCAATTTCTTTGCCTCATTTTCCACACCAAAATTCCGACATATCCAATGTTTTCAATATATTTAAATGCTAAGCCTCTGAAGAGTAGTCCACTATATTATAAAAATAATTAATTATAATGAGTATAAACTACAATATTTTTTTATATTGTCAGTCGACAAATTGAGTTTTGTACATATATTTACACATCAGTGTAATAACTAAAACCGACCGCTTTATGGAAAATAAGCAACCCTCATTTTATGAGGAAGCCAGGGGGGATGGAATATCCCGCAAGGATTTTCTGAAGTTTTGCGCAACAATGGCAGCCATGCTGGGATTGGAATCCAGTGGGATAGGCCAGATTGTTAAAGCGCTTGAGACAAAACCCAGGCTTCCGGTCATTTGGTTCCATTTTCAGGAATGTACCTGCTGCAGTGAATCTTTCATCCGGGCTTCGCACCCCATTGTAGCCAATATTGTCCTGGATAAAATTTCACTCGACTACCAGGAAACCCTGATGGCAGCATCTGGTTTCCAGGCCGAAGAGGCATACAAATCGGTGATGGAGAAATTCCCCGGCGAATACATCGTCATGGTCGAAGGATCCATTCCAACTAAAAATGAGGCATACTGCTGTATTGGCGGCCGGAGTGCAAAACAAATTCTGGAAGAAGCTGTTGCCAATTGCAAGGCCGTTGTTGCCTGGGGCAACTGCGCATCATCCGGATGTGTTCAGGCAGCCAGTCCCAATCCAACAGGGGCAAAACCGGTGCATAAGATAATCAGCGGCAAGCCGGTTATTAATGTGCAGGGCTGCCCTCCTATTGCTGATGTTATGGCTGGCGTAGTAGTTCATCTTCTCACGTTCGACCGCATTCCCCAACTTGACGATTTGGGTCGTGTTCACGATACATGTTATCGCCGGGCTAATTTCGATGCCGGGTTGTTTGTTGAATCCTTCGACGACGAAGGTGCAAAACGGGGTTATTGCCTGTATAAAATGGGATGTAAGGGACCCGTTACCTATAATTCCTGCGGAATCATCAAATGGAATGATGGAGTAAGTTATCCGATACAATCGGGGCATCCATGCATTGGATGCGCTGAAGCAGGATTCTGGGACAACGGTCCGTTCTACCAACATCTGCCAAGTATTGCCGGATTTGGTATTGAAACAACAGCCGACAAGATCGGGCTTGGGCTTGGTATTGCTACGGCAGTAGGCATTGCAGCTCATGCTGTAGTAACCAATGTACGCAAACACCGTGAGATTACCAATTCACCCGAACCCAGTTCCGAAATTGAAACCCCTAAAGAATCATAACCATGGCTGAAAGAATCGTAATAGATCCCATCACCCGAATCGAAGGACATTTGCGGGTTGAAATTGAAGTTAATAACGGAATAATCACCGATGCATACAGCTCCGGAACCATGGTTCGTGGTATCGAAACCATTCTCAAAGGCCGTGATCCCCGTGATGCCTGGGCTTTTGTAGGGCGTGTTTGTGGTGTATGTACATCCATACATTCACTTTGCTCTGTAAGAACGGTTGAAAATGCACTTGGCATTACTGTACCTCCCAATGCCGAACTTATCCGCAACCTGATGGAGACTGCACAATATATCCAGGATCATGTTGTGCATTTTTATGTCCTCCATGCCCTCGACTGGGTGGATGTGGTATCGGCATTAAAAGCGGATCCCAAAGAGGCATCCACCATTGCCCAAAGCATTTCTTCCTGGCCTAAAAGTTCCGTTGGTTATTTTACTGACATACAGAAACGGTTTAAAAACTTTGTCGAAAGCGGCCAACTTGGAATTTTTGCAAACGGATACTGGGGGCATTCAGCCTATAAACTGCCTCCGGCTATAAACCTGATTGCTGTAGCTCATTATCTCGAAGCGCTCGAATGGCAGAAAGAACTTGTGAAGGTTCACACCATATTCGGTGGTAAAAATCCACACCCGAATTACCTGGTCGGTGGCGTCCCCTGTTCGATTAACATTGAGGAAGCCAATGCAGTGAATGCCGAAAGACTTGCCATGGTAGGCAAACTGTTCGAAGATGCCAAAGCCTTTGTTAACCAGGTTTATATCCCCGATTTGCTTGCTATCGCGTCATTTTATAAAAGCGACTGGGGAGCCATAGGTGGCGGATTAACAAATTACATGTCGTTTGGCGATTTCCCTACTAATGGATACAACAGCCCGGAAAGTTTCAAAATGCCCCGCGGTGTTATTTTAAACCGCGATTTAAGCACAATCCATGAAATCAAGGGAGATGACCCGAGTCAGATCATGGAGTATGTAAATAATTCGTGGTACGATTATTCCAAAGGAGATAAAACCGGGCTCCATCCCTGGGATGGCGAGACTAAATTAAATTATACCGGTCCTAAACCGCCTTATGATCACCTGGATGTTACGCAAAAATACAGCTGGGTAAAAACTCCGAGATGGAAAGGACACCCGATGGAAGTCGGCCCATTATCGAGGATGCTCATTGGGTATGCATCCGGACGTGAGGAATATAAGGAAGTAATCGACAGCACTCTTAAAACACTGGATGTACCTGTTACAGCCTTGTTTTCAACGCTTGGCCGCACAGCTGCCAGGGGCCTCGAAACCAAACTCACCTGCGACTGGGCGCTGGAATTTTTCCAGCAGCTTCTGGATAATATTAAGAACGGCGACTCCCGTACCATGAACAATGATAAATGGGAACCTGAATCCTGGCCAAAAACAGCTAAAGGCTTTGGCATGGTTGAGGCGCCAAGGGGTGCCTTATCCCATTTTATTGTGATTGAAGACAAGAAAATCGCCAACTATCAATTGGTGGTTCCTACCACCTGGAACGCTTCGCCCCGCGACCCGGAAGGCAAACGGTCGGCATACGAGGAATCACTTATCGGTACACCGGTTGCCGACTCCAAGGTGCCGCTGGAAGTGCTCCGAACCATTCACTCTTTTGATCCATGCCTGGCATGTGCCGTGCATGTGTACGACGAAAAAGGAAGCCATATCCATGAACTTAAAACCTATTAAGCCATGAGAATCAGATCCGTACCCATGCGTGAAGTGCACGTATGGGAATTTCCTGTTCGCCTTTATCATTGGGTTAATGCCCTTTGTGTTACTGCATTGGTTATCACGGGGTATATAATTGGCAACCCTCCAGCCTTTATGAAAGGCACCGAAGCCTATTTCAATTATTGGTTTGGCACCGTCAGATTTATTCACTTTGTAAGTGCATTCGTCTTTTTCTTCAATTTTCTGTTTCGCACCTACTGGGGATTTGTCGGGAATGAGTTCTCGCGCTGGTATAACTTTATCCCGCTTAAACGTTGCCAGTGGAAAGAAATGTTGAACGTAATAAAAGTCGATATTCTGCAGGTTACTCATAAACAGATAGATTCGATCGGGCACAATTCACTGGCCAGTTTTATCTATTTCATCACTTTCCTGATTTTCCTGTTGCAATGTCTCACCGGGTTCGGGATGTATTCGGCCATGAGTTCGGCTACTTTACCGAAACTTTTTGCATGGATCGTTCCTTTACTTGGCGGAGATATGCATGCCCGCCAGCTACATCATATCCTGATGTGGGGCTTTATACTGTTCGCTATCGTACATATTTACCTTGTTTTTTACCATGATTATATCGAGCGTCGCGGAGTTACTTCCTCCATGATCGGTGGGTGGAAATTTATTGAAGAAGATGTGGTGAAACGGCATGAAGCAAAAACGGAAGAGTGCCCTAAGGATTAGATTGACTGATTAATTCTGTAGACCTGTATATTTTGAAAATTGCTTACTTTAAACGACTAATCCGATAATTTGAATTCAATTAAAAATAATACCCTGGTCCTGGGGATTGGAAATGTATTGCTGAATGATGAAGGAGTTGGTATTCATGTTGTTTCGCAATTAGAGAAAGAGGGATATACCGAAGCAGACCTGATGGATGGAGGCACAGGCGGATTTCATTTGCTCGGGTTTATTCAATCATACCATACGGTAATCATTGTCGACGCTTCTCTTGATCAGTTTCCGGTTGGCCATGTAAGGGTGCTGCATCCAAAGTATGCCAAAGATTTTCCGCAGCAACTGAGTGCTCATGAGGTAGGGCTTAAAGACTTGCTGGATGCCTGCTTTTTGTTGGGCAATATGCCGGCTGTTCACCTGGTGGCAATATCCATAAAGGATTTCCAGGATATGGGCATGCAACTGACTCCTGAAGTTGAAATGGCTATTCCGGATGCAATTAAGCACGTTAAAGAACTCGTTGAATCCCTTAAGGTATAGGTTTACAATTCTCTGTCTGTTGATTTACCCTTTAATGGAAGGAATCACCAGCCCGGCCTGTTTCGAAAGCCATTTGTACCAAAGTTCCATGCCTTCGCCGGTCTTTGCTGAAACCAGGATGAACTCCAGGTTCGGATTAAGCGAACGTGCGTATTCAATTGTTTTTTCAACATCGAAATCGACATACGGCAGCAGATCCGATTTGTTGATAAGGCAAAGGTGCGACGACTGGAACATGTAAGGATACTTCAGCGGTTTATCCTCCCCTTCGGTAACGCTTATTACCACAACCCTTTTAAATTCTCCCAGGTCGAACAATGCTGGACAAACCAGGTTGCCTACATTTTCGATAAAAAGAATAGAATCGTTCTCAACCTTTAGCTTTTGTAATGCCGACTCAACCATACGTGCATCGAGGTGGCATCCTGATCCGGTGTTAATTTGAATGGCAGGAGCACCGGACTTTTCGATCCTGTCGGCATCCAGAAGAGTTTGCTGATCTCCTTCAATTACAAATATTTTACTTGAAACGATCAGTGCCTTAATGGTTTTTTCGAGGATGGTAGTTTTACCCGAACCCGGTGAACTCACCAGGTTGAGGCAGAGCACATTTCTCGCCTCAAAATACTTTCTGTTCCTTCGGGCCAGACTGTTATTATCGGAGAGAATATCCAGATTGAGATTAATGACCTTTTTAGGGGAATGATCGTGTGTATGCGTAAACAGGACACTTTCGTGACTGTGATCATGTGTATGATCGTGGCCATGCACCTGGCCGTTTTCATGCACATGATCATGATTTTGATGACGATCGTGAATTTTAACTTCACCCGATTCTCCGCATCCGCAAGTTTCACACATAGTTGGTATGTTTTAGATATTATTAACTCTTTTAAACTCTATTCCCGGATTGTAGGTTCCGGGACTTAAGTCTCAAGCTTCAAATTTCAAGTTCCAAATTCCATGGATCAAGATTTACCTTTTTCATAAATCTGAATGATCAATGCCTTAAATACTTGTGTACAAATAATTTAAATTATTAAACCCTTCAAACCCTTCAAACCCTTCAAACCCTTCAAACCCTTCAAACCCTTCAAACCCTCCAAACCCCATCATTCCACCACCATTTCCACCACCCTGAATTCTTGTCCGCCACTTATCACTGACGGAAAACAGTTACATTTCGGACAGGTGGCCATCCGTTGATTCATCTCAAATTCAAAATCGCAAGCGTTACATATTCCATTGCCAGGCGTTCTGATAATTTTAACACGCGCTTTATCAAGGATCGAATCTTTCACAAGCAATTCGAGTGCCGATTCAAAAGCATCTGCCTCTACCCCACTCATATCACCCACTTCAATTGTTATTTCCCGGACTGACCGGGCCATATTCTTCCCGGCTTCGCGCTCAGCGAGATTGATTACTTCTATTGCCAGGGAAAACTCATGCATACACTATAATATTAACAGATCCGCGGCAACTGGTCACCGGCCAATGCATCTACGATTCGGCGACCACCGGTCTCATTCATGAGAACTACCTTCCCGGGATGATCACTTACAACACGGCCAATAATCGCGCTTCCTCTACCTAATTCATTGTTTTTCAGTATATCCAGTATTTCTGATGCTCTTTTCTCACCTGCAACTATTATCACTTTACCTTCGTTGGCAATGTGCAGCGGATCGAAACCCAGCAGTTCGCACATGGCCGCCACGCCTTTATCCATAGGCAAAGCGGATTCGTCAATTTCGATTCCGTGCTGCATCTTTCCGGCCAGTTCATTTAATACGGTTGCAACTCCTCCGCGTGTCGGGTCTCTCATGAATTTCACCCGTGATTTGTCAAGGACTTCGCGGATAAGTTTGTTCAATGAAGCGCAGTCGGATTCAAGATTTGATTTAAAATTAAAAGATTCGCGTGCATTCATAACAGCCATGCCATGATCACCGATTGTTCCGTTCACAATAATGAGATCTCCAGGTTTGATGTTGATAGCCTTACTGATAAAACGGTCTTCCCTTTTCATGAGGCCTATTCCGGAAGTATTTATAAACAACTTGTCGCATTTGCCTTTGTTTACCACTTTTGTATCACCGGTTACGATTAGAACACCGGCATTCCTGGCTTCTTCAGCCAAAGAACCTACAATTAATTCCAGGTCACTCATCGGGAATCCTTCCTCGATGATAAACGAAACGCTGATGTACAAAGGTTCGGCACCGGAAACAGCAAGGTCATTAATTGTACCGCAAACGGCCAGTTTTCCGATATTCCCACCAGGGAAAAACAAAGGATCTATCACAAATGAATCCGTAGTGAAGGCAATTTCATCAGAACTGACAGGCAATATTGCCGAATCCGTTTGTTCATTTAGAATAGTATTTCCAAAATACTTCATGAAAACACTTTCGATCAGGTCGTGCATCAATTTACCACCGCTACCGTGGCCAAGCAATATTTTATTTTCTTTCTGGTTCATGAACGGTATTTATAATAAGTGGCACAGGTTCCTTCGCCCGAAACCATGCAGGCTCCAACCGGATCGGCCGGAGTGCATTTTTTCGCGAAAAGGCCGCAATCAACAGGCGTTTTCAATCCCCGGAGTATTTGCCCGCAGATACATCCACGGGGTTCGGTTGATTCGGGAACTTCGACAGTGAAATGTTTTTCCGCATCGAACGAGGATAGATTTTCCCGGATCTTTAGTCCGCTCCTGGCAATTACACCAAGTCCGCGCCAGGTATCATCCCGAAGCTCAAAAACTTCGTCTAGCATTCCAAGTGCGATTTTATTCCCATCGGTGTTGACTACTCTCTGGTACTGCACCTCAACTTTTGGAGTGCCGGATTCTATCTGAACAGCAAGCATCAGTATGGCCTGCATCATATCAACGGGTTCAAAACCTGCAACCACTACTCCCAATCCGAATTTCGAAGCAAGATCGTTATAAATTGCTGTACCGGTGATGGCACTGACATGACCAGGTGCAATGAAACCGTTTATTTTAACGCCTTCATTTACCAATGCCTTCATAACAGGAGGCATAACTTTGTGCGCACTCAGTACAAAGAAGTTTGAGATGTTTTCTTTTTTCGCCTGCAAAATGGCAGCCGCGGTTAAAGGAGCCGTTGTTTCGAAACCAATACCAAGGAAGACAACACTTTTACCCGGATTCTTTTTGGCAATCTCGAGCGACTCAAGTACAGAATAAATAATGCGGATATCGCTTCCGTTGGCCCTCTCTTTTTCGAGTGAGGTGGTAGAACCCGGCACCCTGATGAGGTCGCCGTAAGTTGTAACGATTACTCCCGGAACTTTGCTGTACGCCATGGCCGTATCGATAAAATGCTGACCCGACACACATACCGGGCAACCCGGACCGGAAATCAGCTTGATAGCAGGCGGCAACAACGAAGGAAGTCCAAACCGGTGAATGGCCATAGTGTGTCCACCGCAAACTTCCATCAAAACAATCTCTTTTTTGGAAATTGCTTTCAGCTTCTCAGAAACTGACAGGATCAGATCTTTTTTCCGGTATTCATCAATGTATTTCATGGTATGAATTCCTCAGGTCTGTTAAGTACTTCATCTTGCAGTAATTTCAATGTTTCTGCGGCTTCTTCGGCATCTACTTTCTGAATGGCGAAGCCGGCATGCAGCATAATAAAATCACCGGGCATCACATCATCGAGCAGCAGCAGGCTGGCTGTATATTCAACATCTTCGATGCTAACCCTCGCGGTTGTTCCATCAACACTGATCACTTTGGATGGTATGGCTAAACACATTGCAGTTCCCTTCTTTTAGATGCAACAGCTAATTGCCCGAGAGCAATTCCACCATCGTTGGTGGGAATTGTTGCGTGTGAATAAACTTCGAAATTATTTTTTTGCAGGATATCGATGGTCCCTTCCAGCAGATACTTGTTCTGAAAAACACCACCGGAAAGCACTACTTTGCGAATTCCATCCTTCTGACGGATGGCTGTTACAGTTTCAAAAATAGCTAAAATTATCGTGTTATGAAATTTTGCCGAAATTATTGCACTATCTGTGCCACGGACAATATCGTAAACTATGCTGCGTATCGTTTCATCAAAACATATCGTGCCGTTATGGCTATACGGGTAGCTATCGTGGCAGTTGCGACTAATTATGGACTCCAGGCGCATAGGTCCTTCTGCCTGGAACGAAGCAACCTGCACCAAATCAAGCAGAGAAGCCACACAATCGAATAAGCGGCCAGCACCGGAGGTTAAAGGGCAATTCATATTCTTATCAATCATTTGAATGATCATACTGACTTTTTCCGGATCAAGTTCATTAAGAAAAGGTATTTGAAGGCTGGTGAAACTGCTGCCATACACTTTATACAGATAAGATATCGCCATTCTCCATGGTTCCTCGGCAGCACTATCACCACCTGGCATAGGAATGTATTCAAAATGGGTAACTCTCTCAAAATCATTCAGATCGCAAATCAGAAATTCACTTCCCCATGTTTTTCCATCCGGACCGTAACCGGTACCATCCAGGGCAACTCCAATCACCTTTTCATCGAGATGATGTTCAGCCATACAGGATGCAATATGGGCATGATGATGCTGTACCCGCACCAGTGGGAAATCACCAAATCCGAGTCCCGTTCTGGTCGAAATATAGGCCGGGTGCATATCAACCGCCAATAATGAGGGTTTAACCCGGAAAAGCTGAATAAACCGGGCAAGTGTGTTTTCGTAAAACTCCGTGGTTTCGATCCCCTGCAGATCACCAATGTGTTGGCTTAAGAATGCCTTGCGCCCCTTGCCTACACAAAAGCAATTTGTGAGTTCGGCTCCAAAAGCAATTATGCCTTCAGTATCGAGCGCTGTTCGCACCGGCGAAGGAACATATCCCCGCGAACGGCGGAATACTCTCTCTTTACCAGCCATAATCCTGACAATTGAATCATCGGTGCGGTTGTAAATTTCACGGTTATGCAAAACCACTGACGCAACATGAGGAGAGAACTGTTTTAGTGCTTCATGGTTATCAATAAGGATAGGCTCGCTGCTGAAATTACCGCTGGTTAACACGATGGCAGGCGTTTGCAATTTACTGAACAATAAATAGTGAAACGGCATGTAAGGGAGCATCACACCTAAGAGGTTCAGGCCGGCATTTAATCCGGAGGACAGGGCATCCCCGTTCAGCTCTTTTTTGTTTTTAAGCAATACAATTGGCTTGCGCCAGGACGTAAGGGATGCTTCTTCAATTGAATCTACCTGAGCGAAAGGTTTCAGGTCCTCCATACTTCTGAACATCACAGCGAAAGGTTTGCCTTCCCGGTTTTTTATTGCACGGAGACTTTCGACAGCAGTTTTATTAAAAGCATCACAGGCCAGGTGCATACCTCCGAGCCCTTTTATCATCAGCGTTTCTCCTCTGTCAATACTTTGTGAAACATGATTAACTATCTGATCAATACTATTGCTGATCCTTTTGCCTTTTACAAATAATTCATATTCAGGTCCGCAAATTGAGCAAGCTGTTGGCTGTGCATGAAACCTGCGATCGGCCACGGTTTCGTATTCCTCACGGCAATCAGAGCACATAATAAACGGCTTCATGGTTGTCTCCTTACGGTCGTAGGGAAGATCCCTGATAATTGTGAAACGTGGACCACAGTTGGTGCAATTTACAAAGGCATAATCCAGCCGAGTTCCGGGTTTCCTTATATCTTCCAGACAATCATCACAAACCGCGATATCCGGGCTGATTTCGGTAATTTCGTCAGAAACATCGTGACTGTCCAGAATCACGAATTCCGTGAACAGAGTGGTTTCTATTTCCGATGGTATAATTTCTTCGATCAGGGCAGCCGGAGGAGCTTCGTTTTTGAGTGAATCAAGGAAAAAATCTATATGTAAAGGAGAACCAGTAATTTGTATCCTGACATTCTCATTGGTATTTTGTACCCAACCAGTCAGACCGTAACGGGTCGCTATCCTGAAAACGAAAGGACGGAAACCAACTCCCTGCACAAGTCCATTGACCGTTATATGTAAAGTTTTGTTTCCCAACGTATTTTCCTGGTTCATTTATGTAAAAGTATGCATATTTGTTTTTACATTTACCAAACAAAAGAATTCTATGCTGACATTTCTCACCGGATTTGTTGCCAGTGTGGCTCATGTTGTTACGGGTCCCGATCATCTTGCCGCTGTTACCCCGCTTGCAATCGACAGCCGTAAAAAATCATGGGCCGTTGGCTTTTCATGGGGATTTGGTCATACAATAGGGATGCTGCTTATCGGACTGATATTTATTCTGTTCAAAGAATTCCTCCCAATCGAAGCAATTTCGAAACACAGTGAAACTGTTATAGGGGTATTACTAATCGGGATAGGATGTCTGGCTTTACTCAGAATATACAGGCAGCATTCGCATGGAAACAGGCCACATGCTCATTTTCATACCACGCCTTATTTGTATGCTCATATTCATAAGCATTCCCACAATATAAAACCTGCATTTGATATTATTAAAAGCAATGATATTCACGTTCACCGGCATCTTCATGTATACAACAGCGCTCACGAACACACGCATGAGCCAGGACATGAGCGGTGGCATGACCACGGGCATGGACACCAGCATCTTAGCACAGGTAAGGTAAAGCAAAATATTGTAACCGCTTTTTCAATCGGTATCATTCATGGATTTGCAGGATTCAGCCACCTGTTTGCACTCTTGCCATCCTTGGCCCTTCCAACAGTCTGGGCCTCGGTTATTTACATATCAGCATTTGCTTTCGGAACTGTGCTGACTATGATAATTTTTGCTTTTATCCTGGGTCTGGTCGCTTTTCAATCCGTTGTTAAAGACAAGCAGGTGTTCCTGAAACGGTTCACCCTTACAGGTGCATTTCTTGCTATTGCGATCGGGATTCTTTGGATAATTCATCCCTTTTAGTATACCTCCGAAATATTCGAAGTAAGTATTACTGCTTCCGAACTAAGCTAATCCATGGTATGTATCCGTTAATCAGATCAAACTTCTGACCGTTCCAGAATCTTTTTCGCCACCCAGTGCCCCATCGAAAAACTACCCTGCAACAAGAATCCGCCGGTCGGGGCATCCCAGTCGAGCATTTCGCCAATTGCAAAGCAATTTGGGCGTTTTTTTATTGAAAAATCAGGATTTATTTCGTTCAGATCAATTCCTCCCACGGTGGAAATGGCTTCTTCTATCGGACGGAGTGACGTTACAGGTAAAATTATTTGTTTCAGACTTTCTGCAAACAGCTCAGGAGACAGAAATGTTTCCTTTGTTGTAAATGCTTTTATAATAGCTAACTGAACACTATCAAGATGAAATATTTCAGCGTAATTTTTTGTTTTTGTAGATGTTTTACCGGCCACTTTCTGTAACAATTGCTCCTCGGTATTGAAAGGTTTCATATCCAGAATAATTTGAGCCTGTCCGCTCATTGCAAGCATTTTCCTGATCTGAGGCACAAGTGGGTAGATTACATTGCCTTCGAGGCCATATTCTGTAATCACGGCTTCGCCCTTTTCGAATGATTGGTTCACCGAAACAGCAATGTTCTTCAGCGGTTTGCCAGAGTGGTTTGATTTTATATTTTCAGGCAACAAGATGTTTATACCACAATTCGATGACTGAAAAGGAAGCGTGTGAATATCATTTGCCTCAAAAACGCTCCTCCATTCACCTGTTGATCCTGTAACAGGCCAGGAAGCGCCTCCAAGAGCAAAAATAAAATAATCGGCCTGAACCGGGATTTTACTGCGGCCGCTTTTAAAAATTATACTCTCATCCCCTTCGAAGCCGGTGAAAGTATGTTTCAGGTGAAAATCAACACCTTGTGAAATAAGTTTTTTCTTGATTCTTTTCAAGACATCGGCAGGTGTTATCCCTTTTTCGGGAAATACCCGGCCACTTGATCCTTCAAATGTCGGAATATCCATTTGCAAAAGCCAAGCACGAACGGCGTCAGAATCGAAATCAAGCAGCGCTTCTTCCAGGAAATTAGTGGGGGTGTATTTAGACACTAAATTATTGCCTTTCAATCCATTGGTGATATTAAAACTACCCTTTCCGGCAACCAGGAATTTCTGCCCGACAGCTTTCTCCTTTTCATAAATATGCACTTCGTGAAACGGGCTTAATACATCGGCAGCCATCAGCCCGGCAGGACCTCCGCCGATTATTGCAATTGTTTTTCTGGACATGATCTGGGATTGATGGGATTGATGAGATTGATGGGGTTTCAGAGTTATAGAGTTACAGTCCCGATAGCTATCGGGATACAGGGTTACAGACCCCTCCTAAATCCTCTTTTTACCTCATCTGCCCTTCGGGCACCTTCTCCAAAGGAGAAGGAAAAAGGACTTTTCGATTAATAGGGAGGACTTAAGAAGTTAGAGTTTTATGAGCATCCGGGTATTGTATTCTATGAAAATTTACCTGAGCCTTGAAACTTGAGATTTAGTACCTGGAATTTGAAACTTGGAATTTGAAACTTTCTGTCTCCTTGCAGTATACACTCAGCAACCGCTTTCTTTCCGTTTCGCAAAATGCTTCGAGTCACCCCATTCATTATACCCAATTTCGTCGCCAGCCATATGAATGCGTGCTTCGAGGCAGTTGCGGCATTCACTGGCATCTTCATCCAGGCAAGGTTTGTCCTCGTACAAAAGGTAATCTTCGCGGTATTTTACTGGAGTGAGGTTGGGCATAATTATATTTGCCCCGACTTTCAACGCTTTCTCACGCCCCTGTTTATCAATTGCCTGCATGGCTGTGGTTGCTGCAATATTGATATCCTTCATCATAATACGCAGCAGGGCTACCATTTTAAGCGAAACATCAAAGCGCTCCTTTTTATTCCATAAAAGGTCTTTGAATTGATAAAGCGGAGTGTCCTCATGTTCAATAAACGGGCCCATGCCAACCATATCCACATCCAATTCCTTCAAAAACAAAAGATCTCCTGCAAGGTGTTCTATGGTTTGAAACGGAAGACCGATCATAACCCCTGAACCGACATTGTAACCAATTTCATGAAGCATTTTTAACGCATTAATGCGAATATCAAAATCGTGCTTTTTATTATTTGGATGTATTTTATAATAGAGTTCGCGATCAGATGTTTCTATGCGTATCAGATAGCGGTGGGCGCCGGCAGCATACCATTCGCGATAGGTTTTTTCTGTCTGCTCACCCATCGAAAGGGTAATGCCAAGCTTTCCTCCTGAAACCTCTTTTATTTTATGTAATAGCTGCGTAACGGTCTCCACAAATTTTTCATCACAGCGCTCTCCCGATTGCAGTACCATCGAACCATACCCATTTTCGAGTGCAAAACGGGCCGCTTCAAGCACTTCTTCTTCGGTAACCATATATCGGCCCGGTTTGGTATTTCCTGCACGGATACCGCAGTACAGGCAGTTTTTTGAACAGATATTCGAAAGTTCAACCAACCCACGGAAATAGACCTTGTTGCCAACAAATCGTTTTTTAATTTCGGCAGCCCTGGTAAAAATCTTTGTTTTCTCCTGTCCCTGCGCATTAAGCATCACTACCAGGTCGGCATGCGAAAAGGTATCTTTTTGCAAAAGTGTATCAACATTATCAGTCATTGGAAACATTCAGAATAATTTTTCGCAAAAGTACTATGAATTCCGGACAGTAAGCCGAAAAGAATAATTCACTCAGTAAAACGGATCTTGACATGGGTTCAAAGGATTTCAAGCATTTGATAAAGCATTCAAAGTAAGGAAGATTTATTTTGCAGCAGGTAAAAACCGGGCACAAAAAAAACCCTGCTTCACAGCAGGGCTTTCAAAGAATAATGTTTTGAATATATTAAATTACTTTAACATTTACTGCATTTAATCCTTTTTTACCTTCTTGCAGGTCAAAAGATACTTGATCATTTTCTCTGATCTCGTCGATCAGGCCTGTAACGTGTACAAAATACTCTTTGTCCGATGCGTCATCTTTGATAAATCCAAATCCTTTGGAATCATTGAAAAATTTTACTGTTCCTTTACTCATGATGTTTTTTATTTTATTTTGATTTTCCGCAAAGATATATCATTATCCAATA
>JBBQSY010000029.1:0-33910 GCA_038213495.1 Bacteroidales bacterium | reverse complement strand
TATTTCAATGTATTTCAATGTATTTCAAATTTTTAAGTTAGTTCCCGTTTGTGCCATTGATTAATAGTGGTAGTCTTTTCACTCTTCACTTTTCACTCTTCACTTTTCACTATAAAAGCCAAAGCCCCGCCGAAGCAGGGCTTTGAAGCATTTTATAATTGGTTGGCTGTAGCTTAGTACATTCCGCCCATACCGCCCATACCCGGATTTGGCATAGCTGGTTCTTTGTCGTCTTTGGCTTCGAAAATCACACACTCGGTAGTGAGTAACATTCCGGCTATTGAAGCTGCATTCTCAAGTGCAACGCGAGCTACCTTGGTAGGATCGATAACGCCTGATGAATAGAGGTTCTCATAAACTTCGGTGCGTGCGTTGAATCCGAAATCATCTTTGCCATCTTTCACTTTCTGAACGATGATGGAACCTTCGAATCCGGCATTGGCAACGATCTGGCGAAGCGGTTCTTCGAGAGCGCGTTTCACGATCTTAATACCCAGCTCTTCGTCAGCGTTTTCGGTTTTTACATTTTCGAGCGAATGAATAGCGCGGATATAAGCAACACCGCCACCAGGGATAGTTCCTTCTTCGATGGCTGCGCGGGTAGCGTGTAATGCATCTTCGAAACGATCCTTCTTTTCTTTCATTTCCATTTCGCTGGCTGCACCTACATACACAACAGCAACACCACCGCTTAATTTGGCGAGACGCTCCTGCAGTTTTTCGCGATCGTAATCGGATGTAGTAGTTTCAATCTGGGCTTTAATCTGACTCACACGTGCCAGAATATCTTCCTTAGCTCCTTTTCCGCTAACGATAGTAGTGTTGTCTTTATCGATATTGATTTTTTCAGCTTGTCCGAGGTAGCTCAGGTCAGCATCTTCCAAACGGTATCCCTGTTCTTCCGAAACAACTGTACCACCGGTAAGTATGGCAAGATCCTGAAGCATTTCCTTGCGGCGATCGCCAAAACCAGGAGCTTTTACTGCTGCAATTTTGAGTGAACCACGAATTTTGTTTACAACCAGGGTCGCGAGTGCTTCTCCGTCAACATCTTCGGCAATGATAAGCAGCGGACGTCCGGTTTGAACCACTTTTTCCAGTATCGGAAGCAAATCCTTCATGCTGCTGATTTTCTTGTCGTGGATGAGGATATACGGAGTTTCGTAAACCACTTCCATTTTTTCAGCATCTGTAACAAAATAGGGTGAAATGTATCCACGGTCGAACTGCATACCTTCAACAACTTTTACTGTTGTTTCGATACCTTTAGCTTCTTCAATGGTAATAACACCTTCTTTTGATACTTTTTCCATTGCTTCGGCCAACAGCTTACCAATGGTTTGGTCGTTATTTGCCGAAACGGTTGCTACCTGCTGAATCTTTTCGATGCTGTTGCCAACTTCTTTCGATTGTTTTTTCAGGTCAGCAACAACAATGGCAACAGCTTTTTCGATACCACGTTTCAAATCCATCGGATTTGCACCTGCGGTAACATTTTTTAAACCGGTTGTTATAATGGATTGTGCCAGTACGGTTGCAGTAGTAGTACCATCACCAGCAACATCAGCGGTTTTCGAAGCCACTTCTTTCACCATCTGGGCGCCCATGTTTTCAACGGCGTCCTTCATTTCAATTTCCTTAGCCACGGTAACACCGTCTTTTGTAATCTGGGGTGCGCCGTAGGTTTTTTCGATAATAACATTACGACCTTTAGGGCCGAGGGTGACTTTAACAGCATTAGCCAAAGCATCCACGCCTTTTTTCATGCGGTCGCGTGCTTCACTTTCGAAAATTATTTCTTTTCCTTTCATCTCTGAAGTATTTTTTTTAGTTATTAATTATATCACAGCCAGAATATCGCTTTCGCGCATGATCAGATAATCTTTGCCTTCGATGTTGATTTCGGTACCTGAATATTTACCGTACAATACCTGATCGCCTATTTTCACTGTAAGCGGTTCATCTTTTTTACCGGTTCCGATGGCCACAACTGTGCCCTTCTGTGGTTTCTCTTTTGCGGTATCGGGGATGATAATACCACCTGCTGTCTTTTGTTCGGCTGCTGCCGGCTCAACCAATACTCGGTCGGCCAACGGCTTTACATTCATCTGTGCCATGTTTTTTACTTGGTTTTTATGTTAAACAATTAAATAAATTTACTTTATATGCTGAGGTATTGTCATAATTCGTGCCAAACTCATTGGTGGCATGCCGTTGTGATATATAAGAAATAGTTTCAATTAACTGATATTGAATATATTAATATCGCATTAAGTGCATTCCCGGAGAATCTTCATACAGGATAAACCGGACAAAAAAAAAGAATGTCAGAATGCATGTGACATTCTGACATTCAAAAAAAAAACATTTTTCCCTGTGCTTATTTCTCTTCTTTGGGAGCAGTCTGGAAATCCTGCACCGGTGCAGCATTTGCATCAATGTTCTGACGAAGTTCGGTATCGGCAGCACCTTTTTTTCCATTTCCGCGTGGAATAACAACAATCGAAAGCAGGCTGAGCGCTAAAACGGCTACAGCTAATCCCCAGGTAAATTTTTCGAGGAAATCGGCAGTTTTGCGAACACCCATATATTGGTTAGATGATGAAAAATTTGAAGCCAATCCACCCCCTTTTGAGTTCTGAACCAATACAACCAATATCATGAGCACACAAGCGATCAGGATTAAAACAGAAACAAAAATAAAAGCATTCATACTCGTGTGATTTTTATATGTTTATAAATGTGTTACTTACGTTTTTTTTCGATTTCATTAATTAGGGCTGCAAAGTAACTACTTTTTTCGGGAATAAGCAACATGAGTTTTTCATAAATTTTTACTGCCATATTATACAGTCCCTGCTGATCGTAAATTCTAGCAAGTGTTTCACTAACAAGGTCTTCAGGCAGGCTTGTACTTTGCCTGGCTTTATCTTCGGGATTGTAAAATTCGTGTTTGGGTGCGCTGATCCGGGGCTCTTCGCGTATAAACCTCTCAACCAACTCATTACGAACTGTTACAACCTCTTCTACTTTCGCACTCTCTTTTGATTCTGCTTCCGGTTCGGTAACGGCTATTACACTCAATCGCGAAAAGATACTTTCAATCAAAGGATTACGCACTGTATTTGCTACTTCGTCGTCCCGGGTTAATATTTCGTTAGAGCCTGATTCCAATTCTTCATTTTTAGCTTCTCTTTCGGTTTCAATATCGGAAGCTATACTTTCATTTAAACTGACCTGCAGTGTTTCCACTTCCGGGCTTGCTGTTTCAATGATCTGCGATACAGGTAACGGTTCTCCGGGAATTTCACCTTTAGATGCAGGCTGTTCTGTTTCTGGTATTTCAGCGTCTCCGGTATGAGCATCCACATTATTTATGGTAACCGGAGTATCAACAGGAGTTTCAATAACGGAACCGACACCTGCAATATCCTTAACAAAAACAGGATTGCCTTCAATCAAAATCTTAAGCCTGCTTCTGTCGCCGGCATAGGCTGCAGCCAGGCGTAGTGCCAGAGGATACGCTTCGTGACCTGTATTGTGCAAATTCCTTGCCAGCAGCATACGGGCAACCTGGAAATACGGATATTCTTTAACCAGCAACCACAATTCGTCAACTGACCGGCTATCCAGCAGCGAAGGATCTTTCAGGTATCGGTTAAAGGTTTCGGGAGTCATTTGGCGGGCTTTAAAGTTTCAGGGTTTCAGGGTTTCAGGGTTACAGGGTTACAGACCCCTCCTACATCCTCCCCGGTGGGGAGGACTTAAGAGGGTTGAGTTTTATGAGCATCCGCAAATTGAATTATTTTAATCAAATATCTATGTGCAAAACTATCTGCACAATTTTCAGGGTTAAAGGTTTTCGAAGTTATTGAGATCAATAGGGGTCAATCGTCATTCGTAAACTAGTTATCATCCCTATGTTTAATTATCTGACCATCAAATTTTAACCAATTACCTTCAGCCTTTCCTCCTACCAGTTCACAACAGCTTTATTAAAAATATCCTGGGCCAGTTCTTCATTAATGATATCGATTAACGCATCTTCAACTTCGGATAATCTTTTTTTGGAGTCGTAGTCCTGGTAACGTGAAAAACTGGTTTCAAAATCCTGTTTTGTATCCTGCTTATTGGTAAACCGTATGTTAACTGTAATTTTAAGACGTTGTTGTGCTGCCTGTTGGTCGCCTGTAATTGCAATTGGCTCAATCGCATACCCGGTAATTTCGCCTTCAATATTCAAATCGCCGTTTGAACCGACAAGCGAGAGGCTCGACTGGTTTGTAAACTTGTCCCTTATGGCCTCAGTTAATTTCCGGCTCAGGGTAGGCTGAACGAGTATTGAATTATTAGGCAGATAACTCACCGAAATGGATTTTACCGTTGGCGAAATACTTGCACCCGTAAAGGAATAACTGCAGCCTTGTATTATAAAAAAAACAAATACGGCCGCAATGAGCGGAACAAGTATAAAGCCACGTAATAAATGTTGCCTGTAAAATCTTTGTTTATTATCCTTTAATTCCATATTCCCTGATCTTACGATACAATGTTCGTTCTGAAATTCCCAGTTCTTTCGCTGCATTCCGGCGGCGACCTTCGTGTTTGTCGAGAGCCCTGCGGATGAGTTCAAGCTCACGCTCCTGTAACGAAAGTGATTCTTCCATTACTTCACCGTGAACAAAAGGCTCATCGTCAACAGGCTGGGTTCTGTCGCGGACTACAACCCTGTTTCCTTCGGGACGTTGAGGTTCGCTCACCTGGTGCTCGGGTATATGTGTTGGCTGGCTCTTAAAATGGCTGGCAACTTCGTCGTGACCGATGATTTCGCCTACCAGTTTTTTAAGATCCGTGATATCGCGGCGCATATCGAAAAGAATTTTGTACAGCAATTCGCGTTCCGACATTTCACTGCCTTTATGGGCATCTTTAAACAACACGGGAAGATCGCGGCGTACGGTCTCGGGAAGATAGCGCTGCATGGTAGCGGCCGATATATTTCGGTTGCGCTCGATGATAGAAATTTGCTCGGTAAAATTTTTCAACTGCCTGATGTTGCCGGTCCAGCGGTAGTTTACCATAATCTGTTTAGCTTCTTCGTCGAGTTCGAGTACAGGCATGCGGTATTTCTCAGCAAAATCGGAAGCGAATTTCCGGAACAGCAGAAAAATATCATCTTTTCTCTCCCTCAAAGAGGGAACTGCAATAGGCACCGAATTTAACCGGTAAAACAAATCCTGCCTGAATTTACCATGATCAATCACCAGCTGAACTTCAACATTGGTGGCAGCTACAACACGCACATCCGTTTTCTGACTTTTTGATGAGCCAACTTTGAAAAACTCCCCCGATTCGAGTACCCTGAGCAAGCGAACCTGGGTTGATAATGGCAATTCTGCTACCTCGTCAAGAAATATAGTGCCACCGTTTGCCACTTCAAAATATCCTTTCCGGGCTTCGTGCGCGCCGGTAAATGATCCTTTCTCGTGGCCAAATAATTCTGAATCAATAGTGCCTTCAGGTATCGCACCACAATTCATAGCGATATAAGCACCATGTTTGCGGGCACTCAGGTGGTGAATGATTTGCGGGAAAATTTCTTTCCCAACCCCACTTTCACCGGTTATCAATACACTTAAATCCGTTGGTGCAACCTGCCTGGCAATATCTATGGCCCTGTCGAGCAAGGGCGAATTGCCAATAATACCAAAACGTTGTTTTACAGAGAGTATATCCATCTTATTACAAGCCCTTTCAGCTATTAACGCACAAAGTTAATGCTATTCGGTGGAAAAATTTTAACTCTTTAACGATTTTTGGCAGTATTGCTGACAAAATGGCAAAAACCGGAAGATATCCGTAAAATATTTCGAAAGTCTGCAAAAGCAAAAACCGGAACATAGCCCGGCTTTTGGTATAATGTAAACTGATGTTGGTATTATTTCCTGATAAAAGCACCCAACTCCTTTTCGAAAACTTCGGCAAGACGCTTCATCAGCTTCTCTATATCATTATCAGTCAAAGTTTTATTATCGTCCTGTAGGATAAAACTTACCGCATACGACTTTTTGCCTGCTTCAATTTTTTCGCCTTCATACACATCGAAGAGATTCACCTTTCGCAGAATACCTTTGCCATTCCTGTATGCAAGAGCTTCTATCTGGCTGAACTTCACCTGCTTATCGAGCACTAAAGCAAGGTCACGGCGGACCTCGGGATAGCGGGATATTTCAGTGAATTTCACATTGTCGGGTTTTACTTCACGAAGCAGATTGCTCCAGTCAACCTCAGCGTAATACACTGTTTGTTTGATATCAAATTGTTTGAGGATTGCAGCACTGAGGCGGCCAATACTCAGCAAGGGTTTGTTATTTATACTAAATGCCTCTCCTTCGGCTAATAAACGGGTATCAATTTCCGTTGCAGTGAGTTTATCCAGGTTAACCCCAGTTTTCCGGAGTGTGTTATATACCAGTGATTTCAAAAAATAATAATCTGTTTTACGATCGGAGGTGTACCAACTTTCGCCGTTCTGGTTCCCCGTTACAAAAAGGGATTGTTTCTTTTGTTCAAGGTATTTTCGGGTTACATCACTGCTTTCCGATAAAGCCGGAACATAGGAATACACATTGCCAAATTCGTAAAATCGGAGATCAGCCATTCGGCGATTCAGATTGTATGAAATACTTTCGAGACCGCTAAAAAGCAGGGTCCGACGCATCACACCCAATTCACTGCTCAATGGATTCAGAATTTTCACACATTCATCGAGGCTATAAACATCCGATTTTTCGTAGTATGCCGAACTGGTCAGTGAATTGGTGAGAATTTCGTTAAAGCCATTGTTGCTCAGAAAATCAGCCAGTTTTTGCTGGAGTTTTTCCGGATCGGGCTTGCGGCTGTATGAAAGCGAAGAATGTAAGGAATCGCTCAAATCGATATTGTTGTACCCATAAATACGGAGGATTTCTTCGACCACATCGGCTTCCCGCGTTACGTCAACCTTGAAAGGCGGAACAGAGAGTTGCAAGCCTTCCTCACTTTCCGAAAGGATTTCAATGGAAAGCGCAGTCAGAATGTTTTTTATTGTTTCCCTGCCAATCTGTTTTCCAATCAGTGTGTTAATTCGATTATACGAAACCTCTACCTCGAAATTTCGGACCGGTTCAGGGTAAACATCCACAATTTCCGAAGAAATGGTTCCACCTGTGATCTCTTTTATAAGCATGGCGGCCCGTTTCAAAGCATAAACGGTAATATTGGGATCGGCACCGCGCTCGAAACGGAAAGAAGCATCCGTTTTCAGACCATGCAGCTTTGATGTTTTACGAATATGTGTTCCGTCGAAATAAGCACTTTCGAGAAAAATGGCAGTAGTTTTTTCACTCACCCCTGATTTAGCACCACCAAATACACCGGCAATACACATGGGTTCGGCGGTATTACAAATCATCAGATCCTCATCGCCCAGGCTGCGTTCCACCTCATCAAGAGTAATGAATTTTGTTCCGGCCGCCAATTTCCGAACAATTACCTGATTGCCGGTAACCTGCGCTGCATCAAAAGCATGCAACGGCTGGCCGGTTTCCATCAGCACGAAATTGGTGATATCCACAATGTTATTTATGGGCCTTAACCCGATTGCTTTCAACCTGTCGCGAAGCCAGGCCGGTGATTCTTTTACCTGTATCCCACTGATGGTAATACCACTATACCTGGCACATGCTTCCGCATTTGCTATGCTTACGGATATTGGAAGTGCATGGCTATCAACCTTGAAATCATCAACCGAAGGAAGTGTAAGTACGCAGGCTTCGTGCTGTTTCTCGCGGTTATTGATGGCGGCTGCCAGGTCGCGGGCCACGCCTATATGCGAAGTTGCATCAGCACGGTTCGGCGTTATAGCAACTTCAAGTAAAGTATCCGACTCAACTCCAAAATATCCGGAAGCAGGTGAACCAACCGGAGCGTCTGCATGCAGCACCATAATACCATCATGCGAATCGCCAAGCCCAAGTTCATCCTCGGCACAGATCATCCCGTTACTGGGTTCGCCACGTAGTTTGCCGGCCTTTATGGAAAAAGATTCGTCGCCTTTATAAATCATGGCTCCTATGGTTGCAACAGGAACACGCTGACCGGCGGCGACATTGGGAGCGCCACACACAATATCCAGAACGTTACCACCTCCTACATCAACTTTGCAGCAGGTTAGCTTATCAGCGTTGGGATGGCGGTTTGTAGAAAGCACCTGGCCTATCACAATTCCTTTTAATCCTCCCTTTATGGATTCGTATTCCTCGATTGCCTCAACTTCAAGGCCACAATCAGTCAGTATTCGCGCTGCTTCAACAGGTGCAAGGCTAATGTTAATATACTCTTTCAGCCAGTTATAGGATATTTTCATTTTATAATCGTTACGAAAGTGCAAATTTAGGGATAATTTAGTTTTGCGTGAAGCATAAAGTCCATGGATCTTTGAAAAAGCAAACGAAACCGGCTATACAGATACTTAATGAGCCATTCAAAATGAATTTAGCATACTCCGGGTATATCATAAAGCAGTATATCAAATATTTATGTATTCAATTATGCAAATTGATAAAAATGATTACTTTTACCGCCCCTAAAATAAACGCTAACAAAAAATCTTTTATTTGAAAAAGTCATTCTTCTCAGCACTAGTCCTCCTCATATTCTCTGTACTCCTGATCAGCTGGGGTGCTGCCGGACACAGCAAAATCAGTGAATCAGCCGGATTGTCGTTTAACTCGCAAATGCAGGATTTTCAATCCTGGGTAGTTTTTCTGCGCGATCATGCTTCAGATGCCGATTACCGGAAAAGCTCTGACCCCACGGAAGGGCCAAAACACTATATTGACATTGATAGTTACAGTGATTTTATAACAACAGGCAGAATTCCTCAAACGCTTGATTCGGTAAATGCCATCTATGGTGCTTCGTTTGTCAAGACAAACGGATTTTTACCCTGGGCGACCAAAACCACCTTCGATTCTCTAAAAAATTGCATGCAAAGACGTGATTTTGCCAAAGCCCAGATTTTTGCCGCCGATCTCGGACATTATGTTGCCGACGGGCATATGCCATTGCATATTACTAAAAATTACGATGGGCAACTCACTGGAACAGCCGGTCTACATTCGCGATATGAGTCCACCATGATTAATGCCAACGTATCACAAATCGCTTATACCGGTGCAGCTGTTACTGAAATCAGCAATGTAAATCAATATATTTTTGATTACCTGTATGCAAATTATCCATATTGCGACTCCCTGTTGGCAGCTGATACTTACGCAAAAACATTAGGCAGCACATCTACCACTGCCTACAAAAACGCGCTATGGGCAGGTACAAAGAGCTTTACTGTTCCCCTTTTTCAGCGTGCCTCGCATGCATTGGCAGCACTGATTTATACAGCATGGTTACAGGCCGGAAGCCCATCGTTGATTACTACAGGAGCAAACGATCCTGATGCAATTGGCAATGCGGTGCTGGAGCAGAATATGCCCAATCCTTTCACCACAACATCACATATAAATTTTTTGCTGAAAGAAAACGCGAAGGTGCGTTTGGAAGTTCGCGATATCAATGGCAAAATTATTTCTACTCTTGTTAATGATTCGCTTCCCAAAGGTCCACATTCATGCGACTGGACTCCGAATAATATTCCTGCCGGGATGTATTACCTGGTTCTTCATTCGGGAAATTTGATAAAAGCGAAAAAGATGGTATATTCTGGTGGGAAGTAGGCCGCTATGATTTACGAATGACGATGTACGATTGACGATTGAAAAATTGGCTGACAATTGTATGACTACCGAATGACAATTGAATGACCACTCAAGCCTCTCGTAACCTCTCATTCACCCGTCTAGCTTATCATCGCCCATTCCGATTTTTTACTGCTCAGATAACTGAGGTAGCGCACCATCCGCTGATTTTCAGGTTTTAACAGGTGTGGATCATCATCAAGCAGTTTCTGGGCTATATTCCTGGCTGCGCGCAGCATTTGTTCATCCCGCACTATATCAGCCAATTTCAGATCGAGAATACCACTCTGCCTGGTTCCTTCCAGGTCGCCGGGTCCGCGTAATTTCAGGTCAACATCAGATATTTCGAATCCATCGGTAGTCCTGACCATGGTTTCGATGCGTGTGCGGCCGTCGGCGGTGAGATTAAAGCCGGTCATAAGAATACAATGGGATTGATCTGCACCACGCCCTACCCTGCCCCGGAGCTGGTGAAGCTGCGACAACCCGAACCGTTCGGCATTTTCGATCACCATTACCGAGGCATTCGGCACATCCACGCCGACTTCTATTACAGTGGTTGCAACCAACATCTGGGTTTCCCCATTCTTAAAACGCAACATCTCTGCATCTTTTTCATCCGCTTTCATACGGCCGTGAACCATACTGATGGTATACCCGGGCTCGGGAAAAATCTGTTTCAGGTATTCGAATCCGTCCTGAAGGTTTTTCAAATCAAGCATTTCCGATTCCTCAATCAGCGGGTAAACTACATATATCTGGCGGCCGGTAGCAATTTGCTGACGCATGAAATTATAAACCTTGTCGTGTCCTTTCTCATAAAAGTGATAAGTTTTAATGGCTTTACGGCCCGGCGGCAATTCATCGATCACCGACAGATCCAGATCGCCGTATACTGTCATGGCAAGAGTTCGTGGAATAGGAGTAGCTGTCATAACCAGAACATGGGGAGGAACCTCACTCTTAGTCCACATCTTTGCACGTTGTGCTACTCCGAACCTGTGCTGCTCGTCAACTACCACCAATCCAAGCCTGCTGAACTTAACCGCATCCTCTATAAGGGCATGAGTGCCGATAATGATATGCAACTCACCTGACTGAAGCATGGGATGTATTTCCTTTCGGCGTGCTTTCTTTGTGCTGCCGGTCAGCAGGTCGACAGTGATGTCCATTCCCTGCAGGAATTTTTTAATCGTTACATAATGCTGGTTTGCAAGTATTTCGGTTGGCGCCATCAGGCAGGCCTGGAAACCGTTATCAAGGGCTATAAGCATGCACATCAGGGCAACCAGTGTCTTTCCGCTGCCTACATCACCCTGTAAAAGCCGGTTCATTTGCTTGCCGGAACCCAGGTCGGAACGTATTTCGCGGATTACTTTTTTTTGTGAATTGGTGAGTTCAAAAGGGAGATTGTCGTTATAAAAACCATTAAACAGTTCACCGATCTGGCTGAACACATTGCCACGTATTTTCTGTGCCCGGTTTAACTTGTAGCGTAACAACCTGAGCTGAATAAAAAAAAGTTCATCGAATTTGAGCCTGGCACGGGATTTCTCCAGCGTTTCGGTATCAGGTGGAAAGTGTATATTTATGAGGGCTTCTTCGCGTCCTACAAATTTAAATTCGTGAAGTATATCATTGCTCAATGTTTCAGGTATGATTCCTTTAATCTGAGAAATCAGTGTCCGGGTAAGTTTGGAGATTGCCCTGGTGCTTAAACCGTTAAGTTTCATTTTCTCCGACGAATTGTAAATCGGATGCAGCGGATCGGCTGGCTGGGCAGTAAATTCAGCAAGCGTTTCCATTTCGGGATGCGAAATATTATATCGTCCGTTGAAAAGGGTAGGCTTGCCAAATATAATCCATTCACTTCCGGGCGTAAATTTATCTTTTACCCAACTTATTCCCTGAAACCAAACCAGGTCGATGAAACCGGAAGTATCGCGGATTGAAACTACCAGGCGGGAACTTCGCCCTTGCCCGATAAGCTGAACATCTGTAACTTTCCCCCGAATCTGAAGATAAACATTTTCGGAATTTATTTCACCAATAGGTGTAAAGCGGCTTCGATCCACATGCCGGAACGGGTAATAGGTCAGCAAATCATAATACGTGCTCACACCGGCATCTTTCCGAAGCAGGTCACCCCTTTTTGGGCCGACTCCTTTAAGATATTCAATCGGGGTTTGTAGCAGGTCGACTGACATGATCTGGATTTAGTAAAATCTATACATACGAAAGCCCTGGAGTAAATCTCATTTCCTTAGCCTGATGTACAAAGGTATAAAAACAAAAGCAACTCTCCATGTGTGAAGAGTTGCCTGTTGTACATTGTTTCTCGGTAAAAGTGAACCTGTTGATCAGATTATCATATGATGTTCTGAAAGAGATTTTTTATTGGTTCGTTTAATTGATTCCTGTTATTAGTATTCCCAAAGTTGCTGTTCAAAGTTAAACAGATCTTCCTTAATCCGCTCCGATTCGAGAATAGCATCAATGCCTGATGCATACTCTGTAATTTTCCGGTCGTACTGGTTATCTACCTTATAGATGTAGCTGCTGAACATTCGTTTAAAGAAAAAGTCGTCGTAAGTTAACTTTGCAGCTCCATTGAACCTGTTAAAGACTTCTGATTTAGCCATGATGGGCCTGGCTTCGGGAAAATATATCCAGAAAAGAGGTTTCTGTCCGCGGAAAGTGCCGTCGTCATTAAAAACATCAATAACAGGGCAAATACCTATGATACGAACCTCGAGCATCGAACGCTGCTTATCAAAAAACCAGTCTTCCTTGATCCTTATTTTTTTAATATCGGTGGTAGTCAGCTTTTTAATTACTACGCTATCGAAAAAATCGTAAGGAGGATAAGGTCGCTGCAATTGCACGGTATCAGCTTTTTCTACTTTTTCCATCAGTTCCTTGTAAGCCATGGGCGAGATAAACTCATCCGTGGGTGAGGAGGCGTCGTACGCTGTCAGGCTGCCCTCTTTAATGGCATCCATCACTATGGTCATAAAACTGCGCCAGTTGTTGTGCGGAGTTTCAGGATAATACATTGGTTGGTTCATCTTCTCACGCATGTCGATGACGCGCCACATCCGACGTTCCCAAACGTAATCGGCGTTCCGTATCCACGGGTAAGGGATGGGTTTCTTTTCCATTTTTTCGCTCCTGTCAACTACGCCATCGCGGGGAGGAGTATTCATTATCTGTTGTGCGAAGCTGCTGGCAGCAATAAAGAGCAACAGGAGGGCAATGATCAGAATATTCTTTTTCATCTGTTATTATTTTTAAAGGTCTTCCCACTACTTATGGGAAAAATATACCGTTTTGATTTTTCAGTTTTCGACTTCAGCGATTTTTTACTTTTAATAATTATCTGTTTAAAAATGCAGTTATTATTGCAGTGTAAGAACTATCGGATTAAGTTTTCGCGTTTTACCATCGGGTCCTTTGGCAAAAATATCTTCCAGGATTATTTTATCACCACGTCTCGAAGCCCGGATAAAATCTTTCATCTGTGCGTTCAGCATGTTGCCGGTAGCTGCTATATCCACAACATCACCCTTACGGTTTCCTGAGAAACTGTATGATACAATAATAAAATTCAGGTTAAACTCGAAGTCTTGCGGCATACGGGGAATAATGGCTCCCGAAGCCAGCACGAGATCTTTGCTAACAGCACCGCCGCTGGTATTTGCAATAAATGCTTCGGGACTCGGGACATTTTTTACACGGTATTCAACAGAACCCATACTTTTCATACGATCGCCCAATTTCGCACTCACGGATACCATTGCTTTTCCAGGTGATTCAGGTCTCACAATCCATTCATTTCCATTCGGGATGATAGAACCATTGGTCATATCAGCTTTTATCTGATCGGGTGAAACACCTCCCGCAGAGATAGAAACCGGGTTATCAACCCCGATATAAAAAACATTCATTTTTGTAGCTGAAACTGACAATGACGGTGGCGCAACGATGTAATCAAATTTCACAGGATATGCCTCCATGGTGCCATCCGGCTTTTTATAATTCACCGTACCGGTAACTGATTTAGGGCCGGGAGAAGTAGCCGGAAGAGTAACTTTTACAACTCCGTTTTCGCTGGTTCTGAGCCCGCCTATATTGGCGGTAAAACTTTGCTTCGAATCCATCGCGGTTACAAATACTTCGGCTTCATAATTTTCGCCCATAAACACATACTGGCTCTTTGGCACAACGGTAGCTCCAACCTTATCGATTTTAAAATCGGCTGCCCCGACTCGGCTTCTCAAGTGAGTAACCACGTCCAGTTCTGCATTTTGCACTTCGGCAACCAGTTTATTCAGAATGGTAACGTCGGCGGCAAGAATGGTATGGTAAAAGTTATGCATTTCCCAGTTTTGTTCCTTATGGTCGGCGTCGTAAAAAGGACCTTTTAAATCGAGTCCGATTTTAATATAATTTCTTTGGCCCGGTTCCAACAGGTTCAAAAGATCCTCTTTGTATTTGGCAATGGTATTTTTCATTTCGCCTGCTTTCCCTTTGGATCCATCCTGCGAGTTCCCGATAAAATAAACCGTTGTTTCGTCGTATTTATCTTTGGTTCCCATAAGATAGAGAGGACGAACTTTAGCTGAATCAAGAGGTATTCCTTCCGATTTAGCGATTGCTTCGAACTTTACGTTATTCAGGTATTTTTTAAGATCTTCCGAAAGTTTGCGCGCTTGCTTAGCTTTTTCCCAAAAAGGCCGGGTTTTAACCGAGTCATTTTGAAACTGCATCTCAAAGCTTCTGTAATAATCCGATGTTTTGCTGCTGAAAGTCTTGTTGGTAGTTTCCATACTTTCGTTAACTACCAGAAAAGCATTTAGAATCTCAACAGACACATTGAGTGCCAGCAAGGCCGTTAATACCAGGTACATCATCCCGATCATTTTTTGCCTCGGCGTCTCTTTATATCCAGCCATATATAAGCGTTTTCAGTGTTGAGTTGTTGGGTGAAGGTGTTGAATAACAGTTTTTACTTGTTCAGGTTTACATTCATAGCCGTTAGCATATTGCCGTATACCTGGTTGAGTGCACTTACCCGCTTGGTGAGTTCGTCGATTTCCTGCTGGTACTTGGTCATGTTAGAAGATGATTCGTTCATGCTGTTTAGGAAAGTACCCACGGTTGACCTGAGCTGGTTGGTTGCTTCGATCTGTTCGTTCGAACTCTTCAACTGAACTTCATAAATGGTATTTAAAGCGGCCAGGTTACCAGATATTTTTTGCAACTGGTCGTTATATGTTTTACTGTCGATTGCACTGAAATTAAGCATTTCGGCTGATTTACTCAGCAATTCGGCTGATACATTGTATTTTTCTGCAAGTTTGTTGGCCGAATCGGTTGCTGTTGACAAGCTGTTGCTGAAAGTTTCGGTGGCAGTCATCTCATTTTTAATAGCTGCAGAAACTTCAGTGTAAACATTTGCCAGGTTGCCTGCAGAAGCTGCTGCAGACTTCACACTGGTTGAGAATTCACCTACTGTAGTGGCATCCTGTTGCAGCACATCGCTTACTCTTTTATAGGATGATGAAAGTTCGCCGGCAGATTTCCCTGCATCCTGAACATTCTTGACAAAATCTTCGGTTACCACGGCTGTATTGGTAACATCCGTCATTTTACTGACGTTTTCACTCATCTTTCGCATGCCATCGCCGAGGCTTTCAATCAGCTCGGGTCCTATTTTGGCTTTCGAGAGCATTTGATCAAGCTCCTGTGTTAGCGTGGTGCCTATTACCGCAGTTTTAGTAACATTGGTTTTCATGCCGTGATGCATTCCTGCAAGCTCGGGATAAACAAGTGTCCAGTCCGGTTCGGAATGAGGCGGCTCAAATGCCGAAAAGAAGAATATAAGTGCCTCAGTTGTTAAACCGGCAAATAGCATTTCATTTGCACCTGTTATATGCACAATTTTGAAAAGTGCTCCAATGATAACAACTGCCGCCCCTATGCCATATAATTTTGACATAAAGTTCTTATACCCTTTACTGCTGACAAAACTTGCGAAACTCATGATGTATATTGATTGATGTTATGAATAATGACGTGAATTATGGGTTTATATACTTTCACCCGGAGGGTAATCTGCTTGTTAATTGTAAATTCTCGATGCTCTTGCCGGATTGTCGTCTTTCTGGCGTCCCATGAAATCCTGAACACAACGGAAGCCGATATAGCACTTCGCCGAATCCTGGTATTCGTAAGCACGTGTTGATACCTGAAGATAATAGGCAATATCTTTCCATGAGCCTCCGCGAACAAGTTTGCGCTTCATTAAAGGAGGATCATCATCTTTTGCATTGTACATATAAGTAGGATTCATATCCCATGTAAACTGGCCGGCAGATTCGTCGTAGGCATCAGCGCACCACTCGGACACATTGCCCGACATATCATAAAGGCCGAAATCGTTGGCCGGGTAATGAGCTACGATAATGGTACGTGCTCCGCCGTCGTCGGCATAATTTCCGCGTAAAGGTTTAAAGTTGGCAAGGAAACATCCTTTATCGTTACGGGTATAAGGTCCTCCCCATGGATAAGGGCTGAAAGTGTTTCCACCGCGTGCGGCCCATTCCCATTCAGCTTCGGTTGGAAGCCTGAATTCGTTTGGAGTTGCTGTATTCTTATGCTGAAGATAGGATTCCAGCAAACGTGTACGCCAAACGCAGAAAGCAGTTGCCTGTTTCCAGCTTACACCGATTACAGGATAGTTATCATAGGCAGGATGCCAGAAATACCTCTGGGCAACCGGATCGTTATAGCTATATGCATAGTCGTGCAGCCACGAAAGCGTATCGGGATAAACATTGATAACTTCCTTACGCACATAAACGGAACGATCCTTCATCCCCTGCGGACGGTTTGCAAAATTCCCGTTCTTTGTATCACCGGGTTGGGTATAATCTTTTTTTGAAGCGGCAAGCAGATCTATAAAGTAGTACTCATAAAACAGCTTTCGGGTGTCAATTTCCTTTTTTCTGTAATATCTTTCATTTTCAGGAAGGAACATTGTTTCCAGGGCATCACGGTTTTCTTCCGTGTTCCATTTTATCTCGGAATCCCAATTAAGATACGGAGGGTCATAAACTTCACCGGTTTTCTTGTTTTCCGAAATCAGGAATTCATCAGGGGTTATTTCACCGAGTATACGACGCGCAATGGAATCTTTAACCCAATAAACGAATTGTCTGTATTCGTTATTGGTGATTTCCGTTTCGTCCATGTAAAACGCCGTTACAGTTATTGTTCGTGGATTGTTAAGGTGCGCGTAAGGCACATCCTGGTCTCCGGAACCCATAGTGTAACTTCCCATAGGGACATATGCCATCCCGAACGGGTCAGGCTGGTAGAACTTTTCACGACCTTGAACTCCAATAAGTTCTCCGTTCCCAGTATTCTGGCAACTGGCAAAAAGTAATGCAATCAGTGAAATGCAGAGCAGTTTTTTCATTGCTGTGTTGTTTGTTGTGAGTCAGTAGCTGCCATAAATATTGTTATTTCCGACTTTACCATGTGTATCGCTTAACTATAATTTCTAATTTACATCCAAAAATTAACAAATCCTATAGTACCTGCTGACATCATTTCAGTATGCAATTAACGACAAGTTATATTCTTTATTATGCTGGCCCATAAATATTTTCATTAAGAACCGGTATTATTTCAGTCTTTTAAAACTACAGGTAACGTGTATTTCGGTATCCTGTGCGTATTTTTTCTTTTTCCAGTTTAAACCTGTAGCGGGCCATTATCTCATGACTTCCGGTTGCCGCTATCCTGCTGGTCGGTATATCATACGAATAACCGATCTCTATGTCTTTGTAAGCAACTCCTACCATAAGGGCCACAGCATCGTTTATACGGTATGTTAACCCTCCCCAGAGTTTATTATTGTATTTGGCCATTAAATTAATATCGGCCTGTAGTATATTTCCATCCGATTTTAGAAAAACAGAAGGCGTAAAAACATATCCCTGGAATGCCGGGAGTATGATGTTATGGCCACCTGTGAGGTAATAATGGCGCCTGTTTTTATAAAAAGCGACTCCGTCGGCGGTTCCAGGTACCTTTTGGGTTTCGAAAACCTGTGTGGAAGAAAATGCAAAGTACGTCCGGGGTTTTTGCAGAAATATACCTACTGACATATCGCTAATCATCACTCCCGAAGCCGAAAGACCCATTAGTACAGGGTCATTCTGATCAACAGGGTTGAGTTTTTCCTTGTCGATGGATTTATTATTCAGATTTGCATTTATCCCGATACCCAGTTTTCCATTGCCAAGATTCAGGTGGTATGCATATCCCAATTTAACAAGCATATTTTTAGTATAGGCTTCTTTGTCCTGAGCCACTCCAACTCCAACACCGCCATGGAGAAAACGCACAGGCGCATCTCCGGTTAATAAAAATGTTTCGGGCGCAACCTTAACATTGTTTTCATCTTTTAGTCCAAGCCATTGCTCACGAAAAATACCCGTAACCGTAATACCGTCGCTGAGTCCGTAAGAGCCCGGATTAACAAAGGCATGATTAAACATATTATGCGTAAACTGCGGATCCTGCTGCGCTTTACACACAACAGATGCGGCTGCAAACAGGATTACACATAATATTGAACGCATATACATTTCGGGTTATCTTTATATATAATTGAAAAAACATGCTAAAGTAATAAAAATTAAGTTAAATACCTGGTTTTGCATTAAATTGATGCATTTAATTTTTGACAAAAAGCTTGTAAATTCAACGCTTTAAGATTCTAACGCCAAGAAAAATAGTTTATTGTAAAACAGCATTTAATGATTTCATCAATTTGGCAACGCAGAACCGAAAAAGGATTTTTTTTGAAAATGGAAATACTGTACCTGTTTTCGTGCTGAAACCAGGGTTACACGCATGCTTTCAGAGATATCAGAAAAAGGATATTGAAAACGCGAAGTTATCCGTTACATAAGTTCATTGTCTCATTCAAATAAGGAAGTGAAGAAGACTTTTACATTTTTCCGGATTAATTTGGTGAACAGTAGGATTATCTCAAAATATCTAACCAAATTTGCACCCTCTGAAAATATATTGAAAAATAAAGCTAAAATATTGATTTTATGGTCTTTCGAGCCGAGAAATTGTTCTCTAAAAAATGGTTTATCAGTTACAGCCTGATTGTTATTGGATCGGTAATTCTGGCTGCCGGTTTTGTATTTTTCATTTCACCATACAAAATTGTGCCCGGTGGCGTATACGGCATCGCGATTGTTGTGCATTACCTCACCGAAGGAATGCTGGCATGGGCACCTTCCGGCTTCCCTATCGGGTTGATGGGGTTGATACTGAATATTCCGCTAACGTTTTTTGGTATCAAAATATTAGGGCCCAGATTCGGTGTAAAAACTGTAGTCGGATTTGTTCTCACCTCGGTATTTATGGATGGAATTACTTACTTTTTTGGTGAAGCTCCGCTTGTTTTAGGCGATGCACTGCTGTCATCCATATTCGGAGGGGTAATGGTGGGCCTGGGGCTTGGGCTTATATTCAAATCCAAGGCTACTTCGGGTGGATCGGATATTATTGCAATGATTTTTGCAAAATACACGAAACTACCGCTTGGGCAACTGATGATCTGGGTTGATTCAGCTATAGTGCTGATAGGCCTGGTTGTTTTTGCCGACTGGAAAATACCTTTATACTCCTGGATTGTGATATACATTACAGGCAAGACTATCGACATTGTGCTGCAGGGTATGAGCGTTGACAAAACGCTGTTTATCGTATCGGATAAATTCGTCGAAATCCGCGACCACATTATTAACGAGCTGCGCCGCGGCGGCACCTATATCCCCGGCAAAGGAATGTACAACGGATCGGAGAAAACCATCATCTTCACGGTGGTAAACCGAAGGGAAATGGCCCTGCTACAGGAATTTATTCATGAAATTGACCCAAAAGCTTTTCTTACAGTACTCGAAGCCAACGAGATATTGGGCGAAGGATTTAAATCGCTGAAAGAGAAACTGGAGGATTAAGGGTTTCAGAGTTTCAGTCCCGATAGCTATCGGGATACAGAGTTTCAGAGTTACAGCATTGATGTGATTTGAAATGATTGATAGGGTATGATTACAGCCCATCTTCATTTCTGTTTCAGTGTTTCCAGGTTCCACGTTAGAATTTAACTGCTGCTAAGTAGAGACGCGATTAATCGCGTCTCTACTTTTGTTTCAGGGTTGTAAGATGTTTATCAGAAATAACAAAATCCCGGCCTGCATTACTGCAAACCGGGATTTTTAACTATTTCCTGATGTGTTTTTTTTATTCCTTGCTATTTGAACAGCTTAACAATATCATTCCCGTTGGCGAAGATCAGCAGAGCGAATAGCAGCACCATACCGGTAATCTGGGCATACTCCATAAATTTATCACTTGGCTTGCGGCCCGTAATAATTTCATACAGCAGGAACATAACGTGCCCTCCATCGAGCGCCGGGATAGGCAGAATATTCAGTACGGCAAGCATCAGTGAAAGAAAAGCTGTGAGACTCCAGAAAGATTCCCAGTCCCAGACTGACGGGAATATGCTGCCAATCGTAATAAACCCGCCAACCGATTCATACGCTTTTACTTCGGGATTGAAAAGGAGTTTCAGTGACTTGAGGTAATCGGCAGTTTTCTCATAGGCCTTCACCGTTCCTGCCGGTATGGCCTGCAGGATGTTATAATCGTATTCCTTAAAAGTAAAATAACCGGCTGGTGATTTGGGAGCCACACCAATCAGTCCCCTGTCCGAAACCTGAATCGCAAGAGTAACTGTGTCGCTGCCGCGGAGTACTTCTACGTTAACCTTTTCATTTTTATGCTTTTGAATTTCTGTTTTAAATTCATCAAAATACAAGGTGGTTTGCCCGTTTATCCCGATAATTTTATCTTTCACTTGCATTCCGGCACTTTTGGCAGCTGAGCCTGGTGCAAAATCTGCTGCCTCGAATGGAATACGAACGCTGATAAAATCAGGTGACTTATGTTTGACAATATCAGATATCAGTCCCCGGGGCATCACAACGTCAACCTGTTGGCTATCCCGTTCAACCTGTATGGTCTGAACATTCTCGAGGATAATGGTAGCCGGTATTCTGAAAAAATCCTCCACAGGTTTGTTATCCAGTGTAAGTATCTTATCACCGTTACGGAGGCCTATTTTTTGCCCCAGCGTATCCACGGTAATTCCGTATTTCACTTCAGAATTAGGAAGGTACTGCTCGCCCCACCAGGCAAGCATAACTACATAAATACCAATGGCTAACAATACATTTACCGTTACACCGCCAAGCATGATAATCAACCGCTGCCACGAGGGCTTTGCCCTGAATTCGTAAGGTTGGGGAGGAAGTTTCATGGCTTCTTTGTCCATGGATTCGTCGATCATACCTGATATTTTAACATATCCTCCAAGCGGAAGCCATCCTACACCATATTCAGTATCTCCTTTTTTAAATTTGAATAAAGAAAACCAGGGATCGAAGAAAAGATAGAATTTCTCAACTCTTGTTTTGAATATACGTGCGGCAAGAAAATGTCCGAATTCGTGAAAAATCACGAGAATTGATAAACTGAGAAGTAGCTGCGCTACTTTTATTAATATGACCATGAGTGGTGTTATGTTACTGTTTAATGTGTTCTTTTCTGTGTAAAACGGGGTGCAAATTTACTTCTTTTTTATGCATAAAACCCAAAGAAAGGAAATTCGCATTTTTGGAGTCCTGAAATAAATTGGAATGATATGAGGTAATGTCTGCGGATGTCCGTATCAATTATTAAACTTGCCGATAAGTTCCCTTGCCACCAGGCGTGATTCGATATCAGTAGCTTCGTAATCAGACAGGGTTGGATTTCCCACAAAACTGATTTTCGACATGCACTGCTCAATCAACTCAGGGATCTGCAAAAAACTGATTTCGTTCCTGAGAAAAGCGTGAACCGCCACTTCGTCGGCCGCATTCATGATGCAGGGCATATTTCCACCCACCAGCACTGCTTCGTAAGCTATATTGAGGCAACGGAAATTCTCTTTATCGGGTTTTTCGAAAGTAAACTGCAGGCACTGATCGAAACTGAATTTCGGAAATTTTGAGGGTAACCTTTGCGGATAAGTAAGTGCATATTGTATCGGTAACCGCATATCGGCCATTCCTATCTGCGCTTTTATCGATCCATCGGCAAACTGCACCATCGAATGTATTATACTCTGGGGATGCACTACTACTTCAATCTGGGCAATATCCACATTGAAAAGCCATTTTGCTTCAATTACCTCCAGGCCTTTGTTCATAAGGGTTGATGAATCGACGGTTACTTTACAACCCATATTCCAGTTCGGGTGTTTTAGTGCCTGGTCTTTGGTAACCCGGAGCAATTCATCATGACTCATTCCACGGAAAGGACCTCCTGAAGCTGTAAGGATAATTTTTTCGACCGGATTATGAAATTCGCCTGCCAGGCATTGAAATATGGCCGAATGCTCCGAATCGACAGGGTAGATGTTTACGCCCTTGTCGCGTGCCAGTTTGGTAACCAGTTCGCCCGCAACCACCAGGGTTTCTTTATTGGCGAGTGCAATTGGTTTTCCGGCTTCAA
This sequence comes from Bacteroidales bacterium, assembly GCA_038213495.1. GTDB lineage: Bacteria > Bacteroidota > Bacteroidia > Bacteroidales > UBA4417 > UBA4417. The sequence goes on along the minus strand of JBBQSY010000029.1, from coordinate 11,462 downwards.
TTGCCCTGAGCGTTGGTTTTAATCCGCTCCAGCCTACCAGGGCAACCAAAACCATATCGACAGTTTCCATTTCAACAATCTGTTCAATAGAAGCACTACCGGCATATACCTTTATATCATAAGGGTCCAGCGCTTCGAATACACGCTGATACAAACTTTCATTGGAAATAACCACGGCATTCGGCATAAAATCCAGTGCCTGCCTGATAAGCAGCGGCGCATTTGAATGTGCCGTCAGCACTTCCACATCCAGTTTATCCGGATGCTGTTTTACAACCTCAAGCGCCTGGGTGCCGATTGAACCTGTTGACCCAAGAATGGCAATGCGTCGTTTCAAAATATGATAAATGATTTAATGTTAGGTAATTACGGAATTTTTGTCAGGTTATCAGAGTTTTTAAACTTCTCAGTTGCAAAGCCTTTCGCTAAAATACAATGTAATCTTTGGGATTAACAGGAATGCCGTTTATCCATAATTCGAGGTGCAGGTGAGGACCTGTTGACAATTCGCCGGATTCGCCTATTATGGCTACAGTTTCGCCGGCCCTTACAATATTCCCTTCTTTTTTAAGCAAAACCGAGTTATGCTTGTAAATTGAAATTACATTCCCGGGATGCTGAATAGCGATAACAAAACCAGTTTCAACTGTCCAACCCGAAAAAATTACCGTTCCATCCTGTACGGATTTTATTGCCTCGCCCCTTGCAGCTACTATATCGATTCCGAAATGCCTGCGTAAAGGGTCAAATTCACTGGTTACTATTCCCCTGATGGGAGGAAAGAACGTAAGATTTCGTAATGTTGAACCTTTTCCGTTCGATTTATCTGACTTAAAAAGATTGTATTTATTTGCTTTATCATATTCGTTCCTGAGAGCGGAATCCTCAACGGAACGCTTATCTTTAATCTTCTGATATTTAAGCGTCTGAGCAGAGTCGGGGGTAGCCATCTTTCTCTCATTCGGCAAATCGCCCCCAAGTACTTTTTTCAGGTTTTCGAGATACTTGTCCTGCGCACGCATGGCAAAAGCCACCGAGTCGGAACGTAGTTGTAATTCATAGATGCGTCTTTGCAAGGTTACATCGGTATATCCCGGGATGTATTCTTTAAGGGGGGTGAAAGCAATGATATAGCTGGTAATAAAAACAAGAATTATCGAAAGCAAACCAATGGCTACAAACACATTCAGCCTCGAAAGTTTGAACGAGAGGCGTTCTTCGAGTGTATCTTCGCTCAGAATTACAAGCCTGTATTGATCGCGGATCCGGCGCATCAATAGCTTCCAGGTATTCTTCCTTTCAGTTTTTAAATCCATAGTTATTAACGGCGGAACGGGTAATAATTTGCAAACCTACCTAAAATCAGAAAATTCAGCACCAAATGCATAAATATAATTTCATAAAAGTACATAAAATTTAAGATTGTCAATACTTCGAAAGTACTTCATGCGCATCCCTTGCAACAATTAATCACAGCATAACAACAGATTATTCTAAAAATCAGGGCAGCCGTACACCAAACGGAATCAGGATAAATTTTTAAAATTCCCGGCACTCAACAAATGCGCGGTAACAACTCTTTCTTCCGGATTCTTCATGCCGGTTTTGATTTAAATAGCACCAAAACACTCTTTTATCTTGAAATTAGAAAAAATGAAATATTTTTGCACTCTTTGAGTTAATATGGTATAGAATTCTTCGCGACCAGGTAAATAAACATATATCATCCCTTTGAAATTGAAAGTTATTTTCAGATTTATTCTGTTTCCGGCGTTAATTGCCGGTATTGCCTTGCTGTATTCGTGTTCGACCAAAAAGAATACTTTATCGCGCAGAGTTTTTCATAATCTGACCACACATTACAATATTTACTGGAATGGAAATGAGAGTTTTAAATCCGGCAAGGCTGCTTTAAAGGAAAGCGTGGCCGATAATTATTATGGCATTCTCAGTGTTTATAATTTTGGCACAGAGGAAGAATCCCGCAAAATATCCTCTCAGATGGACCGTGCGATCGAAAAAGCCGGCATAGCCATACCGAGACATTCTTTATTTTTCAAAAATACCGAATACAACCGGTGGATTGATGATTGTTACCTGTTGATAGGAAAAGCACAGTTTTACAAGCAGGATTATGCCAATTCGCGCCGAACCATGGAATACCTCATGAAACAATATGCCGGTACTACTACTGAACTCGAAGCATCAATCTGGTATATCCGCTCTTACATTGAGCAGAAAAGGCCCGACGATGTGGCTTCACAGATTGAGCAATTCGAAACACGATTACTGAAAGTAAAAGCTCCCTACAAGATACGCCGCGAAATTCCGCTTCTTTATGCCGATTATTACCTCCTTTCGGGTAATCTTTCGGCTGCAAAAACAAATCTGAAACAAGGAATTACATTAGCTTCCGATCCAAAGCTAAAGGCCCGGCTCAACTTCATCCTGGGCCAGATTGCACAAAAGGAGAAAAAATTCGCCGAAGCAACCGGTTATTATACAAACGTGATTAAAAGCCCGGCTTCGTTCGAAATGATTTTCAATGCCCGGATCAATCTGGCGAAATCTTTCGACATCTATACAGGTGATAAAGCCGGCCTCGAAAAGCAGCTCAGGCGAATGCTGAAAGACACTAAAAATAAAGAATATTACGATCAGGTATACTATGCCCTGGCCGAACTTGCCATCCTGGATAACAACGATACTCTTGTGATGCATTACCTCGGACTTTCGGTAGCAACAAGCACCAAGAACAACTACCAGAAGTCGTCTTCATCCTTACAGCTTGCAGATATGTTTTTCAAGAGGCAGAATTATGAGATGGCGGCAGCATATTATGATACAACCTTACAAAGCTTGCCGCTGGAGCATCCGGATTACGCTTCCATTAACTCAAAAACGCTCACGCTCACTGAATTGGTAAAAAATCTGAGTGTGGTTCAACACGAGGACAGCTTACAAAAACTGGCCCGCCTACCTGAAGCCGAACTGGTAGTAATAATCCAAAAAATTATTGATAAAGTTGAGAAAGAGGAACAGCAGAAAAAAGCACTCGAAGAGCAACAAATGAATGAAACATCCATGATTAGCAACCTTCCGAATATGCGGAATGAAAATATGGGAAGTGTAGGCGGCGGAGGCTGGTATTTCTATAATACATCGGCTATAAGTTTCGGCTACTCTGAGTTCATGCGTAAATGGGGACGGCGAAAACTCGAGGACAACTGGAGACTTTCCAATAAACGTGCTGTTGCCCAACTTGATGAAAATACTGAAGAAGAGGCTGCTACAGCCGATTCGGCGAATCCGGAAAAAACAACCGGATTGAAACAGGTTCCGACCGATCCAAAAAGACCGGAAACGTATATTGCCCAGTTACCTAAAACAAAAGAAGCCATCGCTGCTTCGAATGCCAAAATTTCATCCGCCTTGCTCAACCTTGGATATACCTATAAAGACGGTTTAAAAGATATCCCTCATTCGGTTGCATCGTTCGAAGACCTTATCAGACGTTTTCCTGACATGAAGGAAATTAACCGCATTTATTACCAGTTATACCTTATCGGTAAAGAAATACCCGACGAGACTATGATGAAAAAATACAGCGACATCATACTGAAACAATCACCCGAAAGCGATTATGCACAGTTAATAAAAGATCCTGACTATAACAAAGATGTACTTGCCCGCAAAAACCGGGTTTCATCACTTTATGAGGAAACATACCAGGCATATAACCGCGGACAATACAGGATGGTTCTGGTTTACAGTAACCAGGCAATAGGCGAATACAAAGACAAGGATCTGATTCCAAGGTTCGAATACCTGCGTGCGATATCACTGGGAAAAACCGCAAGCACTGACACCATGGTTGTGGCTTTAAATAAATTGGTACTGAATTATCCGAACCACCCCGTTACACCACTGGCAAAGGATATCCTGCAAAAATACGACAAGAATCAGCCTGCAGTTTCGCAACCTGCCATTACGGGCAGCAATACACCAGCTCCTGATCCTGCAAACCAGGCTGCAGGTACATCATCGGGTGCGTTCGCCCAGAGCGGCGATACTGTAGTGCCAACTATTTACAAACTGAACCTCAATCAAACACATTTCTATATCATGATGATTGACGGGAATAAAGTAAATGTAAATGCGGCCAAAACCAGGATATCAGATTTTATTTCGAAGGATTTTGCGAGCTTAAACCTTTCGGTAAATGCAATTGCGCTCGACGACGGCTGGCAAATGATCTCAATCAGCAGCTTCCGCAACAGCCAGGCGGCAATGGATTTCTATACAGCTATAGGCAGGAACGACTATGTAACATCTACGCTTAGCAAAGGCGATTATAAACAGATGGTGATATCAATAGATAATTACCCCATTTTTTACCGTGAAAAGAAATACAATGGGTATCTGAATTTTTTCAGAAAGAACTACCTGTAATAGCTCAACAGGATTTGTATCGTTTGGGAACGGGTTTTCTTTTTTAGATAGTCCCAAATACGCTCATTCCGAAACCTGCTAGCTCACATTTTTCTTTGCTTTTACCATTACATGTAAACTTTGATCGCTTTTTCGTAAAAAATTGGGTCCATACCCGGTATTATCTTACTTTTTAGAGCGCGAATAGTGCCTATCTCAATTATTGCACTATTTTTGTTTCTGGTAAACTAAAATCAAATAAGCATGTCGAAAATCTTAAGCACCGAAACACCTTCAGTAAATATTATCGGCAACGGAACCGATATTAACGGAAATATTAAATCAAACGGTGATTTGCGCATCGATGGATTTATAAAAGGCACCATACAGGCAACGGGCAAAGTCGTAGTTGGTTCCACCGGCAGAGTCGAAGGTGAGATCAGTTGCCAGAATGCTGATATTTCGGGCGATGTAAAAGCACATATCAAGGTATCCGAACTGCTGAGTTTAAAAGCTAATGCAGTAGTTAGCGGCGATATATTCACCAATAAACTGGCCATTGAGCCGGGAGCCGTTTTTACCGGCGGATGTAAAATGGGAAACCACGCGAGCGTTAATGAAAAACCAGAACAACCAACCGAAACAAAAGCCGGATAAGAGGAAAAGGCCTCCGCTCGAAAGCTATGCACGTTATACGGGACTGGCATTTCAAATGTTTGCCATTATCGGATTGGGGATATTCGGCGGCCTGAAACTCGACCAGTGGCTCGGGATGCATTTTCCCGTTTTTACTATCTTACTCGCAATCATATCGGTATCGGCAGCAATTTATTCAGCCATCAAAGGTCTTTTATAGTGACACAGAAGGTCAAAGGTATTATTCTGATTCGTTTGCGGAGTATCATTGCCTGAATTCAAAAAACAGCACTTCAATTCTCCCCCTTTTATGAAGGATTTAATAAACCGTTTTATCCGCAACCTTCTTGTTTTTACAGCTGTGCTGGCAGTATTCAGTTATGGCATTTCTTACCTTGGCAGCGGGCTGATAACAAAATTATGGCCATTGCTACTCCTGCTTTTTGCAGGCATAACTCTTACATTGGTCACAATGTTATTCAGTGCAAGCGAAAAAAAATTCAGCCGTTTTTCGAATACATTCATGATTGCGAGCATGCTTAAAATCCTTATCCTTCTTGTGCTTATCGGGGCTTATGCTTTCAAATTCCCTCTTGATGCGATACGATTTTCAGTCACTACGCTTGTATTTTATATCTTATTCCTCGTTTTCGAGGTTTACTGGCTGCTTAAACTTCAAAGTTTCGACAAGCCCGAATAGCTTTCTCTCATTAATCAGATCGCAGATTTTATCCTGTTACCCTGATTTATTTACTGCTTTGTTTAATATTTTTTCTTATTCATTAAACACTTTTAACTTTCAAGTGTTTTAATCATTATCAGATCAATATTGTACTTTTACAGATCAAAATAAAGCAACTATGATTTTTATCACCCGTCGCGAACATTTTAATGCAGCTCACAGGTTATTTAAGGCTGAATACAGCGATGCACAGAACCTGGAAGTTTTTGGAAAATGTTCGAATCCCAACTGGCATGGACATAATTATACGCTGTTTGTAACGGTAAGCGGTGAGGTGGATCCGTCCACCGGGTTTTTAGTTAACCTCAAGGACCTTAGTGCAATAATTGAGCAACGTGTAATTGAAAAACTCGATCACCGCAATATTAACCTGGAGGTTGATTTTATGGCAGGCAAACTAGCTTCAACCGAAAATCTTGCCATTGGAATATGGAATGAACTCAAAGAGCCTGTTGACGAACTGGGTGCTTCTCTGCATTGCATTAAACTGTACGAAACCGAGAATAATTATGTTGAATATTTTGGCGGTTGAAAACCTGACGTATAAACGCTGATGATTCTTCAACCATTTCAAGCTCTTTACACTCAATAAACCAGCAACCATTAAGTAATCAAGAATTAACCTAAACTACACATACCATGAGCAGCGATATAGTAAAACCCATGATGATTGAAAACAACATGGACGATTACGAACTGAAAGACGGATATGAAAAGCGTGATATCTATAATATGTCAACTATTAAAGACCTGGCAATTCATTATAGTGAGATACTTAAACTGATTGGTGAAGACCCCACGCGCGAAGGACTGCTGAAAACACCCGAACGTGTCGCAAAAGCAATGCAGTTTCTCACCCATGGCTACGACCTTGATCCGGAGGAGATGCTTCGTTCGGCCATGTTCAACGAAGATTACAAACAAATGGTCATTGTTAAGGACATCGAAATCTATTCGATGTGCGAACACCATATGATACCCTTTTTCGGGAAAGCGCATGTGGCCTACATCCCAAACGGACGTATAGTCGGGCTGAGTAAAATTCCACGGGTGGTGGATGCATTTGCACGCCGGCTTCAGGTACAGGAGCGCCTTACAACACAGATCAAAGATGCGATAAACAATACCATGAAGCCTTTAGGCGTTGCCGTTGTAATTGAAGCGCAGCATATGTGTATGAGCATGCGCGGCATTCAGAAACAGAATTCAGTAACAACAACCTCAGATTTTACAGGCGCTTTTCTGCTTGATAAAACCAGGGCAGAGTTTATACACCTGATCGGAAACCGGTTGCATTAGAAACTATAGAAGGGAAACCGGGAGAACCGGAAACATGGCATGGCACGTTTCATACCTATTTCCTGAAAACCTTTTTCCTTACCTTTGCGGCCTTATAAACGAAAATAACCTGATGAAAGCATATGTATTTCCCGGACAGGGAGCCCAGTTTGTGGGTATGGGCAAGGATCTCTATGATAATTATGCCCTTGCAAAAGAAATGTTTGAAAAAGCCAATGAAATTCTTGGTTTCCGCATTACCGACCTGATGTTTTCGGGTACTGATGAGGATTTGCGCCAAACCCGCGTTACACAGCCCGCAATTTTTCTTCATTCCGTGATCCTGGCTGCCACCTTGCCCGATTTTAAACCAGATATGGTTGCAGGACACTCACTTGGTGAATTTTCGGCGCTGGTTGCCAATAAGGCCCTGACCTTTGATGATGGCCTCCGATTGGTTTATGCCCGCGCCATGGCCATGCAAAAAGCCTGCGAAGCTGAACCAAGCACCATGGCAGCCATTCTTGGACTGGATGATGCAAAAACAGAGGAAGTTTTAGCCGGAATCGACGAAATTGTGGTTCCTGCAAATTATAACAGTCCCGGACAATTGGTAATTTCCGGCTCTATAAAAGGCATCGAAATTGCCTGTGAAGCATTGAAAGCCGCAGGAGCCAAGCGTGCTTTGCCTTTGAAAGTTGGCGGCGCTTTCCATTCCCCGCTTATGGAACCGGCCCGCATCGAACTGTCTGCAGCTATCGAAGCTACAACTGTAAGTCCCCCGATTTGCCCGGTTTACCAGAATGTGGATGCAAAACCATATACCGATCCTTCATCAATTAAAGCAAACCTCTTAATTCAGCTTACTTCCCCAGTTCGCTGGACACAGATGGTGCAAAATATGGTTGCCGACGGTGCCGTTACTTTTATTGAACTCGGACCCGGAAGTGTACTACAGGGATTAGTTAAAAAAATTGCGCCTGAAGTTGAGGCTTCGGGAGTTTAAAGAAACTTAAGTATTGTTCGTACACCCTGTTTCTGCAAAGCAACAGGGTGTTTTTTTTGAACTTTTGTATGCTCAAAATGTTATTTTATTAAAAACCAATCATTTAATACCGATAGCATATCTGTAATAGTTCAATAAATTGTCCTATAACAGCTATCTCATCAGCATTATGCTTAGTTGATTTGGAATAATTTATAATTTATTTTGGAATAAGATGATGACTCTGAACGAAATCATGCATCAATTGCAGCAATGGGGAAGCGAAAGCACTAAGAAAGTATTGGTTAAACACGGTGCCCGTGAACCTTTCTACGGAGTGAAAGTAGAAGACCTGAAAAAGATTCAGAAGAAAATTAAGTCAGATTACCCTCTTTCGATGGAATTATATAATACCGGTAATTCCGATGCAATGTACCTGGCAGGACTAATTGCGGACCCATTAAAAATGACCCGCGATGATCTGAACCAATGGGTCGAAAAAGCATACTGGTATTCGCTCAGCGAATATACCGTTGCATGGGTTGCTTCCGAAAGTCCTTTCGGGACTGAACTCGCCCTGCAATGGATTGACTCGGAAAAGGAAAATACTGCATCAGCTGGCTGGGCTACACTGGCAAGTATTGCTTCCATAAAACCTGATGACGAAATGGATACTTCTTTATACATGCAACTGCTTGAGAAGGTATCGAAAACAATTCATAAAGAGAAGAACCGGGTCCGTTCGGCTATGAATAATTTTGTGATAACGGTGGGTGGATATTGTGTTGACCTTACGGCCGAAGCAGTAAAAACGGCTTCAATAATTGGGAAAGTACATGTTAATATGGGAGATACATCATGCAAGCTGCCCCTGGCAACCGAATATATCAAAAAAATGCACGACAGAAATAAACTAGGTCGAAAACGAAAAACGGCAAGATGTTGAAATGCACTTACGCATTGCACTTGTTTGAAAAGAATGCTGATTAAAAACAATAAAATGCATTAATTATTTCTATTTCTGAACCAATACCGAATCAATTTCTTCCAGTTCCTCCCTGCTGAACTTTTTATTTTCCAGAGCACCCAGGTTATTGGTGAGCTGTGCAACTGAACTTGCCCCTATTAAAACAGTAGTAACCCGTTTATCTTTTAACAACCATGCAATCGCCATTTGCGACAGGCTTTGCCCGCGTTTTACCGCTATTTCGTTTAGCTTTTTAATTTGCGGTAGCATGAGAATTACCCGTTCTTCATTTAAAAATACATGCTTAGCGGCACGCGAATCTGCAGGGATTTCATTGAGATAGCGATTAGTCAGCAATCCCTGGGCTAAGGGCGAGAAAGGAATACATCCGATCCCATCCTGCTCAAGTACATCCAGTAAACCGTCTTCAACCCATCGGTTAAACATGCTGTACGAAGGTTGGTGGATAAGACATGGCGTTCCCAGGTGCTTCAGAATAGTAACAGCCTGGTGAGTGAGATCGGCAGGATAGTTCGAAATTCCGGCATACAAAGCCTTCCCTTGCCTGACAATTAAATCGAGAGCTGCCATGGTTTCTTCGAGCGGGGTATCCGGATCGGGCCGATGGCTGTAAAAAATATCTACATAATCAACTTTCATTCGTTTCAAACTCTGGTCGAGGCTCGAAACAAGGTATTTTTTCGATCCCCATTCCCCATAAGGGCCATCCCACATCAGGTAGCCCGCTTTAGTTGAAATAATCATCTCATCGCGGTATGGGCGAAGATCATTCTGCATCAGTCTGCCAAAATTTTCCTCGGCCGATCCTGGAGGCGGGCCATAATTGTTGGCCAGGTCGAAATGTGTTATTCCCCGGTCGAATGCGGTTAACACAATCTGGCGTGCAACATCAAAACGATCGACATGGCCGAAATTATGCCATAATCCAAGAGAAATTTCAGGAAGTTTAATCCCACTTTTTCCACAACGGCGGTATTGCATTTGATTATAACGTGATGATTGGGCTTGGTATTCCATAGGTGTGGGGATAAGGACAAAATGGTTTATTACTATTCGTATATGGCGTTAAATAAGGTGCTTCACTACATATATCTACAAAACTACTGAAATATCCCGAAAACTTTGCGTTTAAAAATTATACTTTTGAAAATAACAATTCAACATCATGAAATGATTACTATTGACTGAATTAACATTAATTCAGTCATTATAATGACCAAAATAACACTTTTTGAACCAATTGGCAATAAAGTTAAACAAAAGCAATACCTATTTATAAGCCTTTTTGAGTGAATGGATTGACTATATTGTTTTTAAAACAAAGCCAATTCACAAATAATAATACGAATTAAGGGTTGAAAATATAATTTGTTGGTTGCCAGGCGAGCCTCAAGCATAATAGTTGAATTCAACCCTTGATTCACATAAATACTATAATACTATTCCTCCTTCTTCACCACTCCATCCTTAAGTAAGTAATTCACCTTGCTCTCCGGACATACAGCTTTCCCGTCCTGTTCAAACTTTAGTTTATGGCCGTATTCACTCATCCACCCGGTTTGGCGTGCAGGATTTCCTACCACCAGGGCATAAGCAGGAACTGACTTTGTAACAACGGCTCCGGCACCGATAAAACAAAATTCACCCAGTTCGATGCCGCATACAATGGTTGAATTTGCGCCGATGGTTGCTCCTTTCCGGACATAAGTACGGATGTATTCATTTTTCCGGTTAACGGCACTCCGCGGATTGATCACATTGGTAAATACCATGGATGGCCCCAGGAAAACATCGTCTTCGCAAATAACACCGGTATAAATGGAAACATTGTTCTGGATTTTTACATTCCTGCCCAGCACCACATCAGGCGACACCACAACATTTTGCCCTATATTGCAGCCATCTCCAATAATACAGCCCGGCATAATATGCGAAAAATGCCAGATGCGTACGCCGGTTCCAATGGTACATCCTTCATCGATAACTGCGGTGGCATGTGCAAAATATCCTTTTTCAGTCATAATCTATTAATTTATTATTCATCTGAATTCTAAAAGCCGGAGCCCCGGATTTTATTCCTGATAGTTTATGTTTCTTTCTCCATTAAATGCTTTCAATCTCATCAATCCCATCAATCCCTACAATCTCATCAATCCCATCAATCCCATCAATCCCATCAATCCATTCAATCCCATCAATCCATTCAATCCCATCAGTCCATTCAATCCCATCAATCCCATCAATCCCATCAATCCCATCAATCCCATCAATCCATTCAATCCATTCAATCCCATTACATCTTATTCTTCAGGTAGAATGCCGTATGCGATGATTTTATCTTTAAAAGATCTTCGGGAATTCCTTCGAACAATAAATTTCCGCCCTGTTCTCCGCCTTCAGGA
>JBBQSY010000028.1:0-34413 GCA_038213495.1 Bacteroidales bacterium | reverse complement strand
AACATTATTTCCGACTTCCTGCCCGAAACCGGAGCCCAGGATGGTGAACACTTTTTATCTATCATCGACCTTAAACTACTTAATCAGGATGAATTTCCATTTTCAGGCGGGAAACTGGTCAACGATTCCGTTTTCGAGAGTCCGCTGCTCAATGGATTGCTTATTGCTACAGGTGCAACTGTGAACACTGTTCACGGAAATGCACAACTGATTGAATCTTTTCTGTCGAGGCACAATGTAGATGTCGAATCCATGGAAGGAGCCGCATTCATCTATGCCTGTAAAATGCACAAAATAAGGCATATGCAGATCCGGAGCGTTTCGAATTATATTGAAGAACGGGCCGTTTCGAGATGGGATATTCCGCTGGCGGTGCAAAATCTGAACCAATTTCTGCTGGATCTTTTAAATGAATAGTGAATAATGAAAAGTGAAAAGTGAAAAGTGTCTGCACACCCGCAGGGTGTCTGACACTGGATGAGAGTTAATAATGAATAATGAATAATGAATAATGAATAATGAATGCTAAGGCTTGGTTCAGGTGCTTTTACCAACCATCTTTTAACACAAGTAATGAATAATAAAGCAGGCAAAACCATTGAGTGACAATCAAATTACAATCGTAAGACAATTGTTTGACAATCGTATGACCAATTTTTGACTATTGTATGACCATTGTATGACCATTGTATGACCATTGTATGACCATTGTATGACCATTGTATGACCATTGTATGACCATTGTATGACTATTGTATGACTATTGTATGACCATTGTATGACCATTGTATGACTATTGTATGACCATTGTATGACCATTGTATGACTATTGTTTAACTATTTACTTTTCCCTCCCCCTAATGAAACTCACCCTCGGTTTTTCCCCCTGTCCAAATGATACGTATATTTTCGATGCCTTGGTTCACCAAAAAGTGGATACCGAAGGTCTTGAATTCGATTACTTTATGGAAGATGTCGAGAAACTGAACGGGGAAGCATTTGCTGAGAAACCCGATATTACCAAGCTTAGTTTTCATGCTTTTCTTCACCTGGCCGGTAATTACCTGCTTCTCGATTCAGGTGCCGCCCTGGGATTCGGAGCAGGACCATTGGTAATCAGCAAAAAATTGAAACAGTTTAACGAAATCGCCGGGAAAACCGTTGCAATACCGGGTAAATACACTACCGCGAATCTGCTTTTTTCGCTGGCAATGAAAGAGCCGGTTCAAAAAAAAGAACTTCTGTTTTCGGAAATTGAAGATGCCATTCTTGCAGGTGCAGTTGATGCGGGTGTCATAATTCATGAAAGCAGATTTACTTATCACTTAAAAGGTTTGCATAAACTTATCGACCTGGGGGAATACTGGGAAACGCTAACAGGCTCACCGGTGCCCCTGGGCGGAATTGCCGCGCACAGCAGGCTTGGGAAAGACGTTATCCATAAAGTAGAGCGAAGTATCCGGCGTAGTGTTGAATTCGCGAATGCCGGTAGTAGTGAGCTGAGCGAGTTTATCCGTTGTAATGCCCGCGAAATGGATGAATCCGTAATGCGGAAACATATCGGTCTGTATGTAAATGAATATTCTGTAAGCCTTGGAGCGAAAGGGATGAAAGCAGTTCAGCTTATGTTTGAATTAGCTGTTGCTTCAGGAATTATTCCTGCAATGCCTGGTCGGATTTTTGCTTCTGATTTTATAGAATAGCAGCCGTTATAACTACTTCTCCCAGGATTTTCAGAACCATGATTTACCGATCTCGAAGTTTCACCGGAGGTCAGATATTTTACATTACTTTTGTGGAAATTTCAAAACGGAGATCAGTTGAATTATAAATATCCTTTTCTTTTACTGCTTTTAATTTTTGTAGAAACTCAGTCAGCATGGTGCCAGGTCGACAGGGGAGGAGTTCCCAGGAGTTTTGCATCCCGGTTTGTTCAAAAATCCCTGCTTCAAACTGTTGATATACCTTCTCCGGATTTGCAGTTGATCCAAAAAGAAGATTTTGAAGATGCCAGACTCGAAAAGCCATATAGAGTTGGAGTGGATGTTCCAGTAAATCTTTCAATTGAAAATAATGGACAATGGGACGTGCTACCCGGAGGCGGGCGTATCTGGAGAGCAATCATCAGGTGCAAAGATGCACGTGGCATTGGGTTAAGCTACAGCAAATTACGATTACCCAAAGGATCTGATTTATTTGTTTATAGCCCTGATCAAAGTTTTGTAATTGGTGCAATTACACAAAATGAAATCCAGGGGCAGTCCTTCACTACGCGTCCCTTAAAAGGCGACGAACTGGTTATTGAATATTTTGAACCTGCAGGAGTTTACGAACATGCGGTCATTGATATTTCAGGTATTATATATATGTACCGTGGTTTCGAAAATCAGGCTGCGAAAAGTGTCGAATCTGTTTCTTCAGGTAGTTGCGAAATTAATGTAAACTGTGAAGAGGGGAAAAACTGGCTGAAACAAAAACAGGGTGTTGTAAAAATACTGACCCAGATAACCGATACCACAAACGGGAAAATCCGTGTATCACATTTTTTCTGTTCCGGTGTGCTTTTAAATAACACAGCCCAGGATTTCGGCGGATTAATGCTTACAGCAGGACATTGCCTCGAAGGGTCTACAGGCACGGATGCACTTGCAACCGACTACAGCCATTGGGTCTTCTATTTTCAATATGAATCTGTAAATTGTTCCCCTACTATAACTCCATCCGAGTTGACGGTTGTTGGTACCCAGAAGCTTGCCACATCGGCGACCCTGCCTGATATCGGGTCCGATTTCTTATTACTCAAATCCCTGAACGATATTCCTGCCAAATACAATCCTTTCTATTGTGGCTGGGATGCTGGCAACGGGAATTCGTCTTCCGGGGTATGCATCCATCACCCCGACGGTGATGTAAAAAAAATATCCACTTATTCAAGTCCTTTAATTTCAGGATCCTGGGGTTCAACTCCCAACACGCACTGGGCAGTTAAATGGGTAGCTACAAAGAATGGTTATGGTGTTACCGAGGGTGGTTCGTCAGGCGCACCTTTGTTTGACGACGAAGGCCTGGTAATCGGTACCCTCACAGGAGGGCCAAGTTCATGCCAGAACCCGGGCGGGGAAGATCAGTTTGGTAAAATTCCCTTTTCGTGGATTTCAAACGGAACGCTTCCCAGTCAGCAACTTAAGCCATGGCTCGATCCCGGAAATACCGGAATAGTTAAGATGCCGGGTTCCTATAATGAAAAGCTGACCGTTGCCGACTTTTCGGCTAACCGTTTTGTAATTCCCGTTGGAGGTACTATCGATTTTAATGACCTTTCTTCAGGGAAACCTAATAAATGGCATTGGTACTTCCAGAATGGCAAACCTTCCGAATCCACCCTTCAAAATCCTTCAGGTATCCTTTTCGACCGCTTTGGTGCAATGAATGTAAAACTGGTAGTGAGCAATCAATTTAATTCAGACTCCATCGTAAAAGAAAAATTTATTGATGTAAGGTCTGTCGTGTCGCCTAATCCAAGTAATGGAATAGTAAGCATACTTTCCGACATAAATAACGACAATGAAATTAATATTGAAGTTTATAATTCATCCGGACTAAAAGTACAGCAATTCAGGTATAGTGGTGCTGTTTCAGGAAGCTATACCATTCAATTACCTGAATTTGGTAATCTGTTTATAATCAAAATTATACAGGGAACCCAGGTGCATACGCACAAAGTCGTTGTGGTTCATTGACGGGGCATTTCACTTCCCGCCAAAATATACCATGCAATTAATAGTTAAAAGATGATGATTTCAGAAATAGTTCAAAACTCGGCTATCAACGGCCGGATTAAAGATATAGCTTTAAAAGTTCTGGCTGCAACCCGTATAACTCCCGAAGAAGGCGTTTTGCTTTACCGCGATGCCGATACCTCGTTGCTCGCATTGCTTGCCGACCAGGTGAGGAAACGGAAAACGGGCGATTACGTGTTTTACAACCGGAATGTACACATTGAGCCAACAAATATATGTGTTTACGATTGTAAGTTTTGCTCCTATTCTCATCATCAGAGTAAGGAATCGTGGGAACTCACTATTGATGAGATGGTGAACACAGTTGTTAGCCTGGGCACTGATATTACTGAAGTTCATATTGTAGGCGCAGTGCATCCGGGACGGGATATCTATTATTATGCCGGTCTTGTGAAACGGGTGCACGAAGCCCGGCCTGAACTTCACATAAAAGCGTACACGGCTATTGAGATAGAGTACATGGCAAAAAAGTCAGACTTAAGTTTCGAACAGGGACTTCAACTGCTGAAAGATTCCGGACTAAATTCGTTGCCGGGCGGAGGTGCCGAAATATTCGATGATACAATCCGGGAACAGATTTGCGGAAAGAAATCCACTACTGAAGCCTGGCTCGAAATCCACGAAACTGCACATAAACTTGGCATCCCCACTAATGCAACCATCCTTTATGGTCATATCGAAACCTTCGAACACCGGATTCATCATATGGACCTGCTCAGGCAATTGCAGGATCGTACTGGCGGATTCAATGCCTATATCCCGTTGAAATTCAAGAGCAAAAACAACTTTATGTCGCATGTAGGAGAAGTCTCGCTAATTGAGGACCTCCGTAATTATGCCGTTTCGCGGATTTATCTCGATAATATTGCACATATCAAAGCTTACTGGCCCATGATAGGGAAGGAGATGGCTGCCCTCTCGCTGGCATTCGGAGTCGACGACCTGGATGGCACCATCAATGATTCAACAAAAATTTACTCCCTTGCCGGAGCCGACGATCAGAATCCATCTTTGAGCAGCGAAGAGATCATACAACTCGTAAAAAAGGCCGGGCGAATACCGGCCGAAAGAGATTCGGTTTACAATATAATTTCGGAAGGCTGATCCTGAACAATTAGACATTTTATATCTAATCAGCCTGGTCAATGCAATCAGTTATGATAATTGGCCTCAGATTACGCTGATTACACTGATAAGTTTGTGCCATAGGTCAGTTTTTTTTATTAAAACTGTTGAAAGCAGTTCCGATTCTGGCAAATCAGTGAAATCTTTGGCAAAATAGGTTTTTAAGGGCTGAATTTTACAACATTTTAATTTGTGTATTGCTTCCAATAAGGGGGAATTGCAAATGCATTAGAATCCGAAATCTCTCTATTTTTGAAATTCGACAGCGAATCTGACAAAAAATAGTGTAACAAATATTTTCGCAAGGAATTTATTTTCAAATACATAGGAATTTATTTTTGTTTTTATGAATATTATTTTCAGAAAAAATAAATTTTTTTTAACAATTTTGTTGTTTTCCTACCGATATTACTTATATTTGTTACACCGTATTGATAATTTTTTATTCATTCACTAACCAGAAGCTTTGTTATGAAAAAAATTCTACTAATTGCTGCTATGGCAATGTTTATGACTTGCCAGGGACTATGGGCTAACCAGTCTGATGATTTTAAGTACAACCAAAAACAAGTTCAGGACGAATTCTCTGATCTCAATCTGCTCGAGCAAACTGTTATCGACAACAGCTTTATTACATTGTCGGAAATGAAAAGTCAGAATATGTTAGCTGACAAGTTCGGCAACCTTAATCTGACCACTATGATGATGGAACCGGCTTTGGGAATACCAGGTTTCTGGTGGGGATGCGTACTGGGTCCGGTAGGAATCCTGGTAGTATACCTGCTTACTGACAATGACAAACCAGAAGTTAAAAAAGCTTTATATGGCTGTCTCGTATCGGGAGGACTCTATATTGTATGGTGGGTTGTATATGTGATAGCTCTTGGAAATGCTGGATGGTACTAGATAAATCGGACTGCCACAATCAAAAGCTTAAGGTCTCCTGTGTTTGATTATTTTGCTTTGTTTTTCTAGTTTTCAAGGGAAGCATAAGTCAGAGAGAATGAAGCATAAGTCAGATAAAATATAGAAAGGATAGGCGGGCGAACTTATTCAATCTGAGATTATCACGTCCTCAAAGCTCAAAGGAAGTTATGTTTGTGGCTTAGATTGTTTTTTGACAGGTATAAAGACTTTTTCAAAAGTTTTTATACCTGTTTCTTTTCAGTTAAAAAAAACGAATGAATCGGACCAGTTCCATCAAACCTTGTTTTAAGATGTAACCGGACCTAAACAATAAATTATCACTCAATTGTATTTCATCCTTAATCTACAAGTTTACCATGATTAAAAAAGTTATTCCTATTGTAACACTTTTGATCCTGTTGAGTTTCAAAATTTTATGGGCCGGCCAGGCTGACGAATTTACCTACGACAGGCAGCAATTCGTAGCCGAATTTGCAGAACTTAACCAACTGGAGCAAACTGTAACGGATCACGGCTTCATTACCTTTTCGGAGATGCAGGCGGAAAATATCCTTACTCCACAACTCAGCAATCTTGTTTTAGCCGGCAATATGATGGATCCGGCATTGGGTATTCCCGGTTTTTGGTGGGGATGTATTTTGGGACCAATCGGAATACTTGCTGTTTATATTATCTCCGAAAAAGATGAAGTGGAAACAAAGAAAGCGCTCACTGGCTGCCTGGTTGCAGGCGGAGCAGAACTGATATTCGCGGTTGTGTATTTTGTCCTGATATTTTCCTATGCGGCAACCACGGGAATTTAAAGCATGAAAATCAGGCGACAGGATCTGCCCGCCTTTTTCAACTAAATTATTCCTCATCCTTAAACGCGGTGATAACCGCTTTCACTTCATTGTTTTGCTTTCCGGGGTAATAATTTTATAAACTTCACAGGATGCCTTATTGCTTCCATGCGCAGAGATATTTAAGTTTCGGTCAGTAACTATTTACGAAATATTCTCTTCCTGTTCCAAATTCTTTTATAAATTTGAGAAAAAATTCACCTGTAACACTCACCTGTACATGAAAATATTGATCAGAGTCTTGATCGTATGGATTATAGCCTCGCTGCCTGTTCTGGTTTCAGCTCAAAAGGAAGCATATTATCGCGTGAGAGCTGATTTTTCGATAAAGGAGAAAAGTTCTGACGGAAGATCAAGCCTTACCATGGGCCAGGTTTTCTTCGACCGTACAAAAAGTAAAATCGTATATAAAATCCGTTTTCCTGAAAAAGAGATGTGGATCTTTCAGGATACATCCATGTATAAAATCCAGAATGGTAAAGTGCAAAAAAGCCCGCTGGTAGCTGGTTTTATTGATTTTTCTATTTTTAACCTGTCTCTCAACAACAACCTGAAAGATTACGGTCTGAAGAAATCTGTTTATACTGTAAAAGATGTGGTAAAAGAGGATAACATGGTTATATCGACCTGGATTCCTAAAAAGGAATACGCAAAAATATTGGGAGAGGTCAAGATTTCGGTAGTTGATAATAAATTGTATGGCGTAGTATTTTATAATGCACAGAAAGTTATGATAGGCAAGCAATTATTTTCTGACTACGTTACCATCGGAAGCTTTGCATTTCCCGGTGAAATTGTGAATTTTTCCTATAACCCAA
Organism: Bacteroidales bacterium; assembly: GCA_038213495.1. Lineage (GTDB taxonomy): Bacteria > Bacteroidota > Bacteroidia > Bacteroidales > UBA4417 > UBA4417. The sequence continues at coordinate 26,901 of JBBQSY010000028.1, read as the reverse complement.
ACGGGCAGGAAATTCACCAGATTACGACCTACAAAAACATTAAAATTAATAATTGGGATGAGGATACCTATAATTATACTATTCCTCACAAGTAGCCTGTTTTGGGGAAATGTAGCCGTTTCGCAGCAGCTTATTCCGTTCGATAGTCTCATTGTTGGGAATAAAGTTGAAGTTCATACCCATAGTTTTTCATCCTATTTCCGGGATTGCTCCAACGAACCCCAGGTGATTATAACAGGCTTTTTTGTGGGGTACAAGAGTCTTTTATCTTCCCAGGATCAGAAAAGCTGCACCTTTACACCTAGTTGTTCGGTGTATGCCATCGAGACCATCAGAAAAAAAGGTATTTTCGAGGGTTTCCTGGATGCGATCGACAGGCTGACCCGCTGCAACGGGCTTTCCCCTCAGAATTATGAGTATGATAAGGAACAACAATTATTAATCGATCCTCCCTGATATATATATAACTGAGCCATTAACAATAGAAAATGTACTTCCTCATAAACTTACCTGCTTGTGGTTACTGATAATAATATGATTGCTGATGCTTTAAGAAGTATTATACGAAGTAAATGTCTCATAAGGTTTATTTGCCTCTTTACTGTATTTGTGCTGCATACACAACTTGTTTTTGCACAGGATATTTTCGATTACCAGCACTCAAAAAAATACGGGCAGTACCTTTTCGATTCAAAGCAATATAAGCTATCTTCGGAGGAGTTGGAACGGGTGCTTTTTTATGACCGTGATAATGATTCGGTGAAATTTCAGCTTATCCGGTCGTACCTGCTCGATAACCAGTTTACCATGGTCACTAAGCGGATGGACAGCCTGTTCCCCGATCCAAAGGCAATGCCCCGCATATACGCTTTCGAATATTCAAAAGCCCTCATTTCACTCAATTCGATAAACCAGGCACAAAGATTCGTAAACGGGAGCTATAATTTAACCAATAAGGATAAACTTTACCTCAACTTAAATTCGGAACTGCTTGATTATAAATGGGAAACGGCAAAACAAACCTATTCCCAAATTAAGGAGAATAACATGCCCCTCGACACCCGGTACGATGCCCTGATAAACAGGATAAATACCACACGTTATAAAAGTCCCGGCCTGGCCCTGGCCCTGTCGGCCGTTGTGCCTGGACTGGGGAAAGTTTACAGCAACAATTGGAAAGATGGATTATTTTCTTTCATTTTTGTAGGCGGGTCTCTTTTCCAATCCATCAGAGGTTATAACACATACGGCAAAAAAAGTGGTTTCTTTATAGTATACACCAGTGTGGCGGCTACTTTTTATCTGGGAAATCTTTACGGTTCATTTAAAGCAGCTAATAAATACAATGACAGACTCCGGAAGCAGATTCGTTCGGATATCCGTTCTGTTTTTAACGATTCTCTGTAGTTTACTACCCTCGTTTTTAACAGCACAAACGCCTGAACAAACCTATGAATTTGCCCTTTTTCAAAAAAGGCAGGGTAATTACGATATTGCCATTAAGTCGCTCAAAAGAATACAGTTTTTTGACGAACTGAATAATTTTCCCGGTGTTTTTAAGTTACTTGCCGATTCCTATTTCGAGCAGGCAAAATACGAAGATGCCTACTATTACTACGACCTGGCATCGATGCAGTCTGTAAAAGACAGTCTTTTTCCTGATATTGTCGCACGGAAAGTAACCTGCAAACTTTTTAACCATAACTACCAGGAAGCGCTTATTGAGTTGTTGTCGTTTGATGAGAATGTGAACGCTTATCAGCAGAAGGAATTTGACCTTTTATTTGGAATTACTTATTTTTATCTCGCTAACTATAATGAATCAGAAAGGTATTTTTTGAAATGCGCTGAAACCATTCAGCCACAGATTGCTGATGTGAATAAAGGTTTCGTCAGGATTAAACGACTGGAGAAGCGCTATAATCCTGCTGCTTCCAGGGTGATGAGCATAGTTATTCCGGGCTCAGGACAGATGTGGGCAGGCGATTACCGCAACGGAGCAAATTCTCTGCTCCTGATCAGCGCACTGTTTGCTGCCAGTGTATCGATTTCAGGAACATTATCGCTTTTTGATTCATTCTTTATTGTTGGGCCCTGGTTTCAGCGATACTACATGGGAGGCTACCATAAAGCATATGAAATTACCAGAGTGAAACAGCAAAATGAAAAAAACAAAGTGCTGGCACAAATGGTGCATCTGTTAAATCAACCTTATTCACAATGACCGTTTTTAAAAAATACATGTTACGGTCAGGTTTTCTGTTCCTGTTTGGTCTGATCTTTAAAACAGGCTTTTCGGAGCCGGCTGCTTCGGGCGACGAAAATAAAGTGGTTAATGAAATATACAGCGAGACATATCACTTTCATTTTCAAAAAGTTGATTCTCTAATCCTTTCTTATGATAAACAAAATATCAATAACCTGGAATACAACCTGGCTGTCGTTAATTATTACTGGTGGCGGCTGATTTCGGGTGAGAAAAACGGCAGATTCTCCGAAATGGTTTCGAAACGGATCGAAACTGTCAGGTCCGGCTACCCGGAAGTTAAGACCGGGCGCACGGATGAGCAGCTCTTTCATTTATTATCCATCTATGCTTACAGTGCGCGTGTCAGCCTTATCGACTATTCGTATTATTCGGCTTTAACTGATCTTTCGCGTTATTATTCATTGATTAAACTTTCATTCGGAAGGGAAGAATTGTATAATCCGTTTCATTTAACTTCGGGACTTTATTATTTTTTTGCGGGATATGCAAAAGAAAAGATGCCCTTACTTTCACCTGTATTGTATTATTATACTCCGGGGAATATGGAGAAAGGAATTCAGTATTTGAAAATTGCTGAAGTATCCGATGACTGGAAAATTAGCCAGGAAGCGAAATATTTCCTGATGAAAATAAATTTTGATGTATATAAAAACTATACTGAAGCCGCAAAATATTGCAATCAACTACTTGCCATGTATCCCGAGAATTTGTTGTTTCAACTTTACATTTTCCGCATCAGCCTGTCCCTCGAACAGGTAACCTACGCTAAAGCCCGCCTGGCAATGATGGAACGAACGGCAAGCAGCAATAACCAGCTTACTCCTGACGAGAAGCAAAGTTATACCAGGGAAGCTAAAAAGGAATTGGATGCTTATTATAAAAAGAAAAAGTAGTCCTTGAAAATTGTTTCGCTCAATACATGCTTTATCAGTTTAAAGTTTTCCGGGTATAAATCATAATATCCCGAAAAGACTACTGTGATAGCCTGAGAGTGAATTGGAACATACAAAATCTTGCTTCATAAAATTTATATGTACCGGGGGCAATCCAAACTTTTCCTTCTTATCTTTGTTGTAAACTACATATTTTTCTTAACCAAAAACCAAAAACCATGAAGAGTAAATTATTGCTTTTAACAATCTTGTTTTCTGTTGGATTTATGTTTGTAAATGCCCAGACACCCACCTTCGAAAAAGGGGATAAAGTTCTTAACCTGGGCATTGGGTTCGGCGGCTACGGAACCTGGGGGTATCGCCCGGCAGTACCTCCCTTATCGGCTTCGGTGGAAGTAGGGATTATTGATAATATTCTTGAAAAGGGAACCATTGGCGTTGGAGGTTTTTTAGCTTTTGCCAGTTATAAGGAAAGAAATTATTACGCAAATTCGTACTGGACTTTTAACAGGGTGGTTATTGGTGCCCGGGGTACTTTTCACTATCCTTTGGTCGACAACCTGGATACCTATGGCGGAATAATGCTCGGATTTAATAATAATACATGGAAATGGAACGGGATCGGGACTCATACCCTGAATTCCGGTGGATCGGGTTTTGGATTTTCGCTATTTGCCGGCGGAAGGTATTATTTTACAGATAAACTGGCTGCGATGGCTGAGTTAGGCTATGGTATCGCCTATCTGAACCTTGGAGTTGCTTTAAAATTCTAGATTTTTTTATTTTCAGAAAGAGGAGGCTGTCTTAAAGTGATAGCCTCTTTTTTTTTATTCCCCTTCTTCATCCGGGTCAATCTTCTTAACATACCGGTCCCATTTTTCGATAACGGCTTTCATGTCGTCGGGCAGTTCAGTTTCGAAATACATCTTACGGCCATCAGCAGGGTGCACGAAGCCAAGGGATTTGGCATGCAAAGCCTGGCGAGGACAGGCATCAAAACAGTTCTGGATAAACTGCTTGTATTTTGTAAAGGTGGTTCCTTTCAGTACCTGGTCGCCGTTATAGCGGGCATCGTTAAATAAGGTATGGCCGATGTGCTGCATATGGGCGCGTATCTGATGCGTACGACCGGTTTCGAGCGTGCATTCAACAAGCGTAATATAATGGAACCTGCGCAGTACACGGTAGTGTGTAATGGCTTCCTTGCCATGACTTCCGTCAGGAAATACATCCATAATAAGCCTGTCGCGGAGGCAACGGCCAATATGACCGGTAATTGTTCCTTCCTCTTCTTTAAAATCGCCCCAAACCAGGGCCTGGTATTTACGATCAATTTTATGATCAAAGAAACCACGGGCAAGAATACTCTGAGCCAGTTCATTTTTTGCCACCAAAAGTAAACCGGATGTGTCTTTATCAATACGGTGAACTAAATAAGGACCTGTTTCGCTCTTAATGCCCTGGGTCTGAAATCGATATACAAGCGCGTTTACCAGCGTTCCGGTGTAATTGCCGTGAGCCGGATGTACCACCATTCCTGCTGCTTTATTAATTACCAGTACATCTTCATCTTCATAAACAACAGTAAGCGGAATATCTTCGGGCAGTATTTCCGTTTCGCGGGGCGGGTATGCAAGTACAATGGAGATAATATCAAGAGGTTTTACGCGGTAATTTGGCTTAACAGGTTTATCGTTAACAAGAATATTATCAGCCCTTGCTGCATTCTGTATCTTATTGCGCGAAGCATTCTGTATCCGTCCCATCAGGAACTTATCGATGCGCAGTAAAGCCTGCCCTTTATCCACTTCGAACCTGAAATGTTCGTAAAGGTCGGTTTCTTCAGCCGAAACTGAATTGTCTTCTAATTCTTCGTCAACCATATAATTTTATAAACTCTTTGGAAACAGGCAATTAACTCCGGTATTTCTTTTGAAGCCTAAGATTTGAGATTCATCTTTACTGACCAGGAACGGATAAAATAATCCTGATATTAATGGATTTATCCTTTTTTAGGAGGAATAATCCATTCATTACTGTTTTTTACAATTACCGGATAATAAGTTTGCCTGTAGATTTAAGCCCGCTTTTTTTATCCGTGAGAATTACAAGGTAAAAACCTGGTGCCAGGGAGCTCACATTCACCGGATTATTAAATGTTTCGGATAATACACGACTACCGGTGGCGGTTATTATCGTGATGTTCATATTATTGCCAGAATTATTTTTCCAGGCTTCAGGCAACTGAATTACAAGGTTTCCATCCGAAATAGGATTAGGATGTATCCCGATATGTTCGGCAACGGCAGGTTTATAAACTCCCAGCGGGTTTACAGGTCCTACTACCGGCCTCATTAACAATGATCCATAATTGACCGAATCACTCATTTGCCAGGTTCCGTCGACATTATAAAACCTTTTTGTATGGCTGTCTTTATAGCGGTCGAATCCGACATTCAGGTTTTCAACCGAATTCTGCGACCAGCCAATGTAAAAACGCAGTCCCGGGAATGTTCCGGCATTTATTATAAGTGGTGTGTCGAACCAATAGGTATAAAACTCATTAAGGGTATTGGTATAGATAGGGCTCACTCCACCAAGGGTTTTGATAATTTGTCCCGGTTTGCCGTTCGAATCATTCCACACCTGAAGATCAACAACCTGGTTGGTGCCGCCGACAACGGGGTTAAAATATATCTGTATGCCACGGAGTGTATCACTCTCATTAAGTTTAAACTGAACAGCATAGGCACCGGCCGCTCCGTTAATCCCGATTCCTGCTTCAGCAGTTCCGTTGTCGTAGGCATAGTAATTACTGAATACCTGGTCGAAACGTATGGTATCGTTCGAACGGAATAATGGATTGGGGTCGGGAGAAAGCGTATGTGTAATATGGAAAACAATATTCTGATCACCCGTGCTCGGAAAGAAAAAGTTTACGGGTGGCCTTGCCCAGGGTTTATAGCTTACATATCCATCTGTAAGATAAGGACTTATAGTGTATGGTTCGCCGTCGTAGAATTTAAATGGCGCAAGTGAGTTTTTGCTCACCTGGTATTTGTAGGTTCTGTTCCTGTTTTTATTATCCAGATTGGAAATGGTAATCCGGAGTGTATCTTTCATTTCATTATCAAAATTCTTCAGGTATTGGCGGTAGGGCATTGCCTCGTAATTTACAAGCATCGAAGGTGCCACTTCGCCGAAAGCAACATCTTCCATAATAGTATCGTGAACCCTACGCTTATAATCAAGATACACCACATCAATGTTCCATTGGCTCCCGTTATTACGCCAGTCGGGCTGAGAGTTTCCGGTAAGGGTCGCCATATTGCGAAACCTGAACTGGAAGCCGTTTTTAAAATATAAAGCGCTGTCGGAAGATGTTGAAATAGGTATAAGCACCTGCCGGAAGTATTTTTTACCAGGCAGCGCAAAGGTGTCAACCTGTATTCCGCCAGTGGTGGACCATTTTTCAATCCATCGGGGCACCGTTTTAGTCCCGCTGGCCGAAACAATGGTAACACTGTCGCCAGGCGAATGAAATTCAAGGATCAGGGAGGCTTTTTTTGTAGGTGGGCTGATGGTTCGGCCTTGCGGTTGATAATAAAAACTCAGGTAAACGGAATCAGCAAGTTTGAGAGCCCTTTTTTCCAGTGTCAATATCGAATCGAGCCTGATCGGCAGGGAAGTCAGGTTATCGGCTTCGAATGGATTTGGACCGGCATCAGGGTATAATACGCCTTTGTCGTTAAGTGCATCCAATGTTGCAACACCAATACTGGGCGGGTATTTTGCATAATCGGTATTAATAAAAGCAAAGCGGTCGGCCCAGCGTAAGGGCGATGGAAACACCGAAATCACAGAGAAATCATCATAAAACGGCAGAGAAATGACTTTTAACGGCGTGGCGGCTGTACTTTTAAAAAAGGATTGCCTTTCAACAGCAGGGTTATTTTCGGGCATAGTCAGCATTTCCTGTGCTGCTGCAGATATGCCAAAGGAGAGAAATAAGAATATGGCAAAAATATTTTTTGTCATTCAGTAATTTCGTTAAGGTAATGGTGATTGATCAGGAATAGTGTCGATCACCAGGTTTTTAATATAATCTTCAAAGTTGACTTCATCACCGGATTTGTAGGTAAGTGAAAAACCGGTTCCGGCTACAATACGTTTTCCATAAATAAATACGGGCACCTGTTCATAAACAAGCGCATTGCTTTCGTCGCATTCTGCCGAATAAACTTCATTTTCAATACGCAGGCCAAGCCTGGCAAGTTCATGCAATGCTGCCTCACGGGTTTTGCCGATCAGGAAAGGTATAGCAGGCTGTCCTGTGCCTGTTCCCGATCCAATTACCAGGTCAATAACAGAACCTTTCCGGATCAAAGTTCCCGGTTTCACGTTTTGCCCGTTAACAGCTACGCGCAGTACGGCATTTTCAGCAATATCCGGCACAACACTGATTCGGCCCAGCTTCAGATCATACGTTTGGAGGAGGGCTTTTGCACGTCGCAGCGAAAGATCAATTAGCCCGGGCATACTCACCTGTTCAGGCATATAGGATATAAGCGACAAATAAATGGCTCTTCCGGGTTTAACCCTGGTTTGCGGTGCCGGATCCTGCGAGATAACACTACCCGGTTTGCGGGTGTAATCATAAATTGAATCCACAATAATCAATTCAAAATCTTTACTCGATTCCATCCTGTTCACCTGTTCCATCTGCATTCCGACATAATTCGGAGTAATCGCGACCTGGTCGTGGCGGGTATACAGTTTCAAAGCAGCAAGTGTACCCCACACTATCACCAGGAAAAGCAGTAATGAATATGCCAGTTGTTTTAAAAATCGCCTGGTTGTTATAAATTGAATGAAGTTCATAAGCCTGTCTGTGCCCTGAAGGATTGAATGTTAACCTCTTAATTGAATAAACTGAAAGAGATCATTATTATTGTTTTTTTGCAAAGATATAAATTTAGATCGCAGTGTTGGTATATAAAGGTTCTTTAACTTTGCACATTCAATAAACGGGTTCAAAATTATTAATCAGTTAATTTGATTTCGATCCTGATTGAATGAAATGATTGTAAAATGCAGAAATATTCGATTTACCAGTAACTGTTTGCAAAGAATATGCAGAAAATAAATGTTGTACTTTTCATGGGTGGCAATTCGGGCGAATACGAGGTTTCGATCGCCAGTGCTTCGCAGGTCCGAAATAATCTTGATCCTGAAAAATTTGAGGTGTTCCCTGTACTGATCAGAAACGGAAACTGGACATATACTACCGAAAACGGTACACAAATCCCTTTCGACCGTAACAGCCATTGCCTGGTTATTGAAGGTGAAACCAAACGCTTCGATTGCGCTTTCATTGCCATCCACGGTACACCAGGCGAAGACGGTAAACTTCAGGGTTATCTCGACATGGCTGGGATCCCTTACACAGCCTGCGATGTAACTACTTCATCAATAACGTTTAACAAATATTTTTGTAACGATCTGGCTAAACAATACGGTGCAAAGGTGGCTGCAACAATTTTATTAAAACGTGGCGAAACCTGGAGCGCCGATGCCCTGGCTGCAGAAGTTGGATTACCCTGTTTTATCAAACCTAATAAAGCAGGCTCGAGTGTGGGAGTGAGTAAAGTGTACGAAATCGGAGGAATCGGGGATGCGATTTCCAAAGCATTTGCCGAAGATGATGAAGTGCTGGTTCAGCAGTTCATCAAAGGACGCGAAATGGCTTGTGGGGTTTTTACTCAAAATGGCGTGGTACGTGTTTTACCTGTTACTGAGATAATTTCGAAAAACGATTTCTTCGATTACCATGCCAAATATACCGACGGGGTTGCCGACGAAATTACACCGGCTCATATTACTGAAGCGGAATCCGATGAATGCCGGAAGCTTACGGATTACCTGTACCGTAAGTTCAATTGCAAGGGCATTGTAAGGTGCGATTTTTTCCTGAAAGATAACGAATGGTGGTTTCTCGAAATAAATACGGTTCCCGGATTTTCAGCCATAAGCATTGTTCCCAAGGAAGTGAAGGCTGCCGGCATTGATTTGAAAGACTTTTTCGGGGGGTTGATAGATGAAGCGATGAAATAGGAATATTGTAGAAATACGATAGAAATACAGTGGAAATACGATAGAAATACAGTAGAAATACAGTAGAAATACTTTAGAAATACGGTAGAAATATGATAGAAATACGATAGAAATACGATTGAAGAAAAAGTGAATATTAGAAATATAATTGAAGTACGATTAAAATAAAATTGAAAAAAGTGGATTTCTCAAACCTTATCTATTTTTAAACATTGCGTCCTTTGCTTCTCCTTTGCGCCTTAGCGGTAAAAAAAAATAACGGCAATGAAGCCATATTTTGAATTATTCAGGATAAAAAACGATTATAAGAAAACTCCTCAATTGTTCCTGAGATTCCTGTTTTCATAGAAACTTCTAACAGATAGTCCGATAAAGAATGAATTCTCCGATGTTCAGGGTTAAATAATTCCGGGTTTAATGAATTTCAACCCTAAGCATTTAAAAAATCTACCAGTTTAGCAACTGCCCTGGCCCTGTGGCTGATTTTGTTTTTCTCTGCAAGAGGCATTTCGGCAAAAGTCTGTAAATAACCATCCGGCAGAAATACCGGGTCATAACCAAATCCTTTAATTCCTTTTCTTTCGGTTATAATTTTGCCGTTCACGATTCCTTCGAAGTAATGGACAGTGCCGTTAAGTATCAGTGCTATAACGGTTCGGAACCGGGCTTTGCGGTTTTCAATATCTTTTAGTTCATTAAGTACTTTATCAATATTTGCCTCAAAATCATGACCATCGGTTGCATACCTTGCCGAAAATACACCCGGACGTCCATCCAAGGCTTCAATCTCAAGGCCGGTATCATCGGCAAAGCAGTTTTTTCCATAGGTATCATAAACGTACTGTGCTTTTAGTAGAGCGTTGCCTTCGAGAGTGGGAGCAGTTTCAGGGATATCATCGGTACACCCGATCTGCGCTAAACTCTTTATAATAAGTTTATCGCCAATAATCGATTGTATTTCAGTAAGTTTATGAAGATTATTGGTGGCAAAAATCAGTTCGTTTTTCATTTTTTACTCGTTATGATAAGGTTCGTTTTTAAGAATGGTCATGGCTCGGTAAACCTGCTCAGCCAGGAGCAACCGAATAACCTGGTGTGTAAAAGTCATGCGCGAAAGTGATAAAATCATATCCGCTTTTTGTTTCACACTTTCAGCAACGCCGTATGCACCACCGATAATAAAAAATAATTCACGGGTTCCTGCATTCATGGATTTTTGCAGGAATCCTGCAAATTCAACCGAACTGAATTCTTTTCCCTTTTCATCCAGCAGAACACTATAGGAGGCTGATGTTAGTTTTTCAAGGATCAACAATGCTTCTTTTTCTTTGATCTGCTCAGCATTCAGGAATCTGCGGTCTTTAATATCTGGAATTATAACCTCTTTCACTTTGATATAATGTTTCAGTCTTTTTATGAATAGTTCATAGCCTTGCTGCACGAAAGCTTCGGATGTGATGCCGACCATGAGGAATGTAATATTCATACAAACAGTAATTTATATTCAATTTATACCTGAAACAAGAGATGCTGAAGCTCATTTTTTGTTGCGTCAAAGATACTCACACTCTTTAAATTAACCGAAGAAAAACAACAATGGATTTTTTTGGTGTGATTTTTGTACCTTTACAGTGTTGTTAGAACAAAGTAATGAAAAAAACAATTAAAATATTTGCCTTCTGTTTGTCTATTGTGTTGTTATCGAGCGGTTCCGTTTCTTTGAGCGAACAACCCGGCCTGGCAGATAATATTTCTGCCACCATCAAAGCCGGAAATTCAAAGGAACTCGCAAAATATTTCGGGCCTACCCTTGAAATTATACTTCCGGGCAGCGACGGAACATTCAGTAAAGCACAGGCTGAAATGATCATGAAAGATTTTTTCTCGAAATCTGCTCCTGTTTCTTTTGTGGTTAATCAGAAAGGCAATTCGGCGGGTGGAGCTCAATTTATCATAGGCACATACAAGAATAAAAGCGAAACGCTTAACGTATATATTCTTCTTAAACCCGTTTCGAATCAGTTGATGATCCAGCAAATGCATTTCGAAGCCGACTGATAAATCCAAAATATTTTCCTGCCGTGACTATTGATGAAATTATTCAGAATGCTCTTCGCGAAGATATTGGCGAAGGCGATCACACTTCCTTATCGACTATTCCTGCTGAGGCAATTGGCAAAGCCAGGTTGCTCGTTAAAGACAACGGGGTTCTGGCCGGTGTTGACATTGCCCGTAAGGTGTTTTTTTATACCGACCAACGGATTGAAATGCTGCAGTTTATTGAAGACGGCACCCGGGTTAAGACCGGTGATATCGCATTTGAAGTAAGCGGACCATCCATTTCCTTACTCACTGCTGAACGTACAGCGCTCAATTTTATGCAGCGGATGAGCGGTATTGCCACGCAAACCCGTATGATGGCGGATGCCCTCGAAGGACTTCCAACCCGCATCCTAGATACACGAAAAACTACGCCATTACTACGTGAGTTTGAGAAAATGGCTGTCAAGCTGGGTGGGGGATACAACCATCGTTTCGGCCTTTACGATATGATCCTGATAAAGGATAACCACGTCGATTTTGCCGGTGGTATTGCTAAAGCAATAACTGCCTGCCATAATTACATGGATAGCAAAGGATTGCACCTTCAAATTGAAATTGAAGCCCGCAACCTGGGCGAAGTCAGTGAGGTTCTGGAAAAGGGTGGCGTAAACAGGATAATGCTCGATAATTTCTCATTTGATAATTTGCGACAGGCTGTAAAAATGATAGGATCGGCATACGAAACGGAGGCTTCCGGGGGAATTACACTGCAAACCATCAGGCAATATGCCGAATGTGGCGTCGACTTTATTTCGGTCGGAGCACTCACCCATCACATCAGCAGTCTTGATTTGAGTTTGAAGGCTGTAAAGTAAAAAGTAAATAGCGAGGTAAAAGAGGTATTTAAATTGAAAACCGGTATTAACCTCTGATCGGATTTTAATATCAGACCGGCGGATTAAGTGGATTATCTTTCAGTAAGCGTTAAGTCCATTCTCCTTGGACGTTCATTTTACTGCACCTCTGTAAAGTTTAATAAATGACAAAATTATCAGGCAGAATTAACGGCTATTTTAATGTAAAAAGAAGCAAGCTGTTAAAGAGCAATCTGGCAACGACATCAGAAAACCTTTTACGAAAGCTGGTAATCCCCGGTTTCGATGGGATGCCGGTGTATGATGTTGCCGCTTTTTTTATCAGGGGTCTTCAGAAGGGTTCCCTTTCCATGCGTGCGGCAGCATTTTCGTATAATTTCTTCCTGGCACTTTTCCCGGCAATTATTTTCTTCTTTACCATAATACCCTATATACCGATAGCGGGTTTTCAGGATAACCTGCTGGAGCTGTTGCAAAATTTTATTCCGAAAAAAGCCTATGACGCAGTATCGGAAACCTTGTTCGACATTGTTAAAAGACCCAGAGGCGGGCTACTGTCGATAGGATTTATTATGGCTATGTATTTCTCCACCAATGGCATCCACAGTTTGATTGAAGCGTTTAATCAAACCCGTCATACGCTCGAGACCCGTTCGTGGATAAAACAGCGGCTTATTTCAATCGTGCTGGTGGTTATAATTTCACTACTGTTAATCATAGCCATTGTATTAATTACACTCGGGCCAATTGCCCTGGATTTTCTGGTGGAGTATGGTATACTCCGCGTTAGTTTCAGCTATTATCTCATCATAGCCGGGAAATGGATCATATCGTCGGCCATGTTATTCTTTGCATTCTCTTTTCTTTATTACATGGCGCCTGCAGCCGAATCGCGATTCCGGTTTATTTCGGCCGGAAGTACACTTTCTACCGTTCTCACCATAATGGCATCAGTCGGATTCAATTATTATGTGAACAGTATTTCACGATACAATTCGTTGTACGGATCAATCGGAACCCTTATCATCATTATGATCTGGATATATTTTAATGCAATGATAGTGCTGATCGGATTCGAATTGAATGTAAGCATCAGGAACGCGAAAAGGAAATTCAGCAAACCTCCGTCAGTCAAACATTATAAAGGTCCGGTTAAACACTGATAACAAATCCTTTATGAGCACTTTGAATAAAAAATAACTGGCTTGTTTTGAAATAAGTAATTAATTAATTTTAACATTGAATCAGATTTTGAATTCAACCGGACTACAAATCGTACAATAAACCTCAGGATTCTGGCATGGGCAGAAATAAAATTTTATTTGTTTACACCAATTTTTCATCCTTTGTAGCCCAGGATCACGAGATACTGGCTTCAGCCTATGAGGTTGATCAATACCGGTTCAGGGCTATTAAAGGGTTAGCGGGGACAGGACTTGAAATACTGAAGCAACTATTTTTCCTGATCAGGAATATTCGAAAGTACCAGGCAGTTTATATCTGGTTTGCCGATTATCATTCGCTGCTTCCGGTTCTTTTTGCCGGAATGGTTCGTAAAAAATCATTTGTTGTTGTTGGTGGTTACGATGTAAACTACCTTCCTGAGTATAATTACGGATCTTACAACAAACCTATCCGTAAGTTTTTTGCCAAAACAGCATTAAGGATGGCAACTGTATGTTTTCCCGTTGCAGAGGATCTGGGAAATAAAATAAAATTAATCAGTCCTACTTCGAAGGTGGAAGTTCTTCCAACAATATTTGATAGCCAACGCTTTACTTTCACGGAATCCGAAAGAGAGAAAACGCTACTGACAGTTGCTTCGACCGGAAACAGGCAGAGAGCAATGATTAAAGGCCTTGATCGTTTCCGTGAACTGGCAGTTGAGATGCCGGATTATGAATTTACAATTATTGGGATAGATGAATCGTTCCGGTATTTTTTTGATCCCATTCCGGTAAACCTGAGGTTACTTGTTGCGGTTCCCCATAACGAACTACCTCTATATTATAATAAAGCATCTTTTTATGCCCAGTTTTCCAGGAGCGAAGGTTTACCTAATTCGCTATGCGAAGCCATGTTATGCGGCTGCATTCCTTTGGGAACTGATGTAGGCGATATCAGGTTAGCTATTGAGGGAATTGGCCTGGTGGTGAATGAATGGAAACCTGAACCCGTTGCGGAATATATTCGTAATAATCACAATGATAATGAATTACGAAAAAAGTCACGTGAAAGGATTATTGGGAAATATGATCCGGGAATAAGGAGACAAAGGCTGACAAATCTGATATAACTATAAATGATTATTATCTTAAAAGCGTTACTGCCCCTCGTTTAATTTTTTGTTTTTGTGTTGGCAGATCCGATTCAACAATATACTCAGCAATGAAAAAGTAAGTGCCTGTAGGGCATTGTTTTTCATTGTAAGTTCCATCCCAACCACCGATAGCATCATTTGATTCATAGATTTGCTGACCCCAACGGTTAAAAATTGTAATTTGATATGATAACACCTTTCCCTGTGAAACGGGTCTGAATCGCTCATTCAAGCCATCATTGTTCGGTGTAAAAACGTTAGGAAACCACAGGTTAGTCCCACAAATATTTACATAAATTGTATCAGTTGCTGCACAAAATCCGTCAAAAACATTTACGTAATAACGACCTGGTTGGTGTACTTGCAGTTCGTTCGATTTGCTCCCGTCTGACCATAAGTATTGAATGAAACCAGAGCCTGGTGTTAGTACAATAATATCGCCGGGACATATAAGTGTATCCTTGCCAAGTGATGGGATCGGGAGAGCGTTCACAGTCAGGATTGTTTTAATTATACTATCACAGCCCGATGAAGATTTTAATACATCAGTATAAGTACCGGATGTGCTATAATATTGTGTCCCAACTGAGAAGGTTTCTCCCTGACAGATAGACGGATTAATAGCAGTCTGATATACAGGGATTACTGAAAGATATGTAATTAATATACTATCGCACCCTGAGGGAGTAGTGAATGTTTTAATATGATTTCCAGAAGAATTAATATAAACGCCGTAAAATAATATTGAATCACCTGAACAAATTGACACATCATCACGTGATGAATAACCACTTATTTTTAAAGATTTGACAACAGTATCGGAACCGCAAGAATTAGAGGCAATTAATGAAACTAAATAGTTGCCATTATTTGAATACAAATGGGTAGTGTTAGCATTGTTGTTCGTGATGCCATCCCCGAAATTCCAGTTATAAACAGAACTATTTGATGAGCTATTTATAAAGTTTATTGGCTGATTGATGCATGTCGGCCCTGAGTTATCAAATTTTGCCACCGGAATTTTATCTGAACTCGTTGTTAATTTTATAAGAAAAACATCATTTTCGCCACCATTAAATGTGCCATCGAAGGCATTTACCGTAACTGGAAGACCACCTGAATTTGTTTGGCCGACTATAAGGACAGTATCACCGGAATAGGTTATGGACTCACCACTTTCCTCACCACTCGTTCCAAAATAGGAAGAGTATAATAATGTTGACGTGCTTATATCAAGTTTTGAAATAAAACAGTCGGAGTTACCACCATTAAAAGTATCGTCATAAGGACATGGGGTAAGCGGGAATCCATTTCCACAACTGCCTGTTATTAAGAGATTTTCCGCAGCATCTATACTTACATCCCGGGCATAATCAGAACCTGGACTTCCTAAAAAGCTTGAGTAAAGTAATTTAGTGCCATTATTATTCAATTTTAAAACAAAAGCATCAGAATCACCGCCTTTGAAACCGGGACTGTATGATCCTGGTGTAGTTGGGAATCCTTCGCCTGCTTTGCCAACAAGAGTGATGTTGTTATCCGAATCTAAAATCACATCCGAAACTGATCTGTCATCACCCGGTCCGCCGATAAGAGTTGAGAAAATAAGAGTCGACAGGGTAGGGTCAAATTTACTAACTGCAATATCAATATTTCCATTAAATGATCTGTCGAATGCACCTGGGGTTGTTGGGAAATCACCTGAAACCCAGGATGAAATATAGACGTTAGATAAATTGTCGAGTGCAATACCTGCGCTTCTGTCGCGTTCCGGACCTCCAATAAAAGTAGAATACAGCAGATTGCTTCCATCTGAACTTAATTTAAAAACACAAACATCATAATCTCCGACTAATGTCTTCTGATAACATCCGGGGGTAGTCGGGAAATAGTAACCTGCATACCCAAGAACATAAATGTCACCCGCATTATCTGTACAAATACCCGAAGCTTCTTCATCGGTAGAACCTCCAACAAGAGTGGAAAATATCAGACTATTCCCCGAATTGTTAAGTTTAAGAATAAAAAAATCTTCTATCCCGCCATGAGCAATCTGGTACGCACCAGCCGTGGTTGGGAAACCAGAGGCTCCGGCAAGACCTAGCAGTAAGATGTCTTCAGCAGGACCAATAAGTTTTATATCAGAGGCAAGATCTAATCCCGGACTGCCAATAAATGTGCTAAAAATTATCTTTGTCCCCGTGGGATTAAGTTTGATCACAAAAACATCATAATCACTTGAATAAGTGCTCGAAAATGTTCCAGGTGTAACCGGGAAATTAGAACTGCGTGTTTTCCCGGCAAAATAAATATTTTGCTTACTATCTCTGATTATCCTGCTTGGCCAGGCTTCGTCACCTGATCCACCGAAATAACTGCAATAGATTAGTTGTGGGTCAATTACCAGGTTGTAATCGGAGTCAAAATCTTCAACTTCAAAATGTACCACATTTCCTTTTCCAACCTTAAAATTAACTTTAATCAGTACTTTGTTACCATTAATCACCTGGTAAGCTTCAGGAATATGCTCCGTAATTTCACCTGCATCAGTGGATATCACTAAAGTACCTTGAACATTAATTGAAATATCTCTTATACCACTGTATTTCAATGCGATATCAGAATAATTTCCACCCGGGTGTATCACAAAATCACTTTTCTTTCCTTTGGGTGAGTTATAATATACAAGGTCAACATTTTTGTAGAGTTCCGTATATGCCAAAGTATTAAATGAAAATATATCTGTTTTCCAGGTTGCAGGGTCATTTCCGAAAAAATAATTTGATTTTGAATCGGTAGGATCTCTTTCTTCAAATACAGGGTTAGGATTACTGTTCTCAAAATCAATCCTCATGTTCAGAATATCTGGATTTGCACTATCCTGATTATTTCTGTCTGAAATAAACTGATGGACAATATAATTTTCGAAAAAGAAAGTGTTTGATTTCTCAGATTTCAGGCAATATTTGGAGTCATTGCTAAATTGCCCCTGATTCTTCATAAAAAAAGCCGGGACATTAATAATACTGTTTTCTGCCTTTAAGTTATTTAAAGTTGAACAACATAAAATAATTAATAGCAAGTGTTTATAGCTAAATACTTTGCAGAACATATAACAGATAAATTTTAATAGTCGGGTAAAGATATAATATATAATTCAAATTTATGAATAGCAGATAGGAATTTATAAATGAATGTGCCAGATTTTACTAATTCTTATCAGGACTAAGCCCGAAAACAATCTCGTAGCATGGGATGATTCCTGTAAAAGCATCTTTATTTCTCTGGTATATGGCACCTGCATCTCAATCCCGTTTCAGGTACATTTCAGCCGGAAGCACGCTTTCAACTACACTATGTATAGTTGATTCGGCTGGATTCTATTATTAGCCATTTGCATCGCGATACAATGCCCTTTAGGTTCTCATAAATGGCCATGCATGAAAAGTAATAATATCAAATCGTCTGGATTCTTATCGGAAATCGGGCAATATCATATTATATGAGGCTGTATTATTGTGCTTTAGATGCGGATAGGACAATCAGTTAGTTTGTAAAATTAAAAGGTTTTGTTCCTGCAAGGAAATGTGTGATGTATTTGTTGCATCTTTCTTCGCAGAGCATAAACTTTTGTTGGATGTAAATTGCTATTTTTGCAATTCCGGTTGAGTTTCTGTTGTTAGTATGTGATTCCCGTATAGATCCTCAGCTTATAAATTCCTCTTTTTAATGCTTCCTCCTGTTCGTATTCTAATGCTGACATATGGTAACTGGAATCACCCCAGTTCGAGGATACGTGCTGCACAATACATATTTTTTTTTGAAAAAACAGGTCAGTACACTGTAAAATGGATTCCAAGAGTAGCCAATCCAATCAAAGGTTTAATCGGTAAATATTTTATTTTTCCGCTTATTAAAAGATGGTTGTTCCTGTATCGGTTGTTATACCTGGTTTTCATTACACCAGACGTGATATATGTACAACGGGATTTTATAAATCCTATACTTTTAAGGTTGATTAAAGCGAAAAAAATAAAAATCATATACGATTTCGACGATGCTATTTACCTTGAAACATCGGGTTCAAGTAAAAACCAAGATAAAACCAGAATGATGCTTGAAGCGGCATCGGCTGTGATTGTAAGTTCCGATGATCTTGTTCCTTTTGCTTCATCAATCAATAAGAAAGTATTTGTTATTCCCTCGCCGGTGAAAATTATTAAAACCAATGCCTTTGAAAAAGTCAGCGGTGATAAAAAGATAGTGACAATAGGCTGGATCGGATCTTCAACTACAGCCAAATATTTGAACGGGATAAAAGAATCGTTAACTGAAATTGCCGGAAAAACTAAGTTCAGACTTTTAATTGTCGGAGCAAATGAAAGATTTGATTTACCTGGAATTGAAGTGGTAAACCCGGAATGGTCTTTAGAAAAAGAGTCTGAATTCTTGAATCAGATGGATATTGGCATTATGCCGTTGCCGGATAATGAATGGACGAAAGGCAAAGGAGGGTATAAACTTTACCTGTACTCATCTGCCGGCCTGCCTCTGCTTGCTTCTCCGGTAGGCATAAACAAAAGAATTGTGATTCATGGCGAAAATGGTTTCCTGGCGGGTACCAGGCAGGAATGGACCCAGTATCTTGATTTGCTAATAAATGATGAAGAATTGCGATATAAACTTGGAGCCAAAGCGCTGGAAATTGCAAAGCAAAACTATAGTCTGGAGGTCTGCTTTGATCAATTAATCTCTGTATTCAAAACAATATTGCAGTAAAGGAACTCTTTTCCTGAAAAATAATCACGATTATATCACGGTTATAGTAGGTAAACATAATAACAGATTGATTAACAATTTATTAAATCAGATAGAAGCGTTTATTGAACCCAGAAATACAGAATATAATGGATACAATTGTGGCATGTAAAATATGCGGGAATAGAATAAATAATAAATATTTTGTAGCTCAGGAGCGAATGTTGGGCATGTTTGATGAATTTGAATATTTCGAATGTTCAAATTGTAAGTGCCTGCAAATTAAAGAAATACCGAAAAATATTGATCGTTATTATTCTGAGAATTATTATTCGTTTCAGCAACCTGTTTTTCCGACAGAGCTAACCGGATACAGGTTTTTTTTAAAGAAGAGCCTTGCAGCTTATTATGCAGGAATGTTCAATCTGACGGGCTTTTTATTATCAAAGTATTATCAGAATCCATTTCCGTGGTTTAAACCCAATATGATAAACTTTGACTCCAAAATTTTGGATGTTGGTTGCGGTTCCGGCAGAATGTTACTGTCGATGCAACGAAGTGGTTACAGAAATCTTACCGGAATTGATCCGTTCAATAAAGAAGATATTTTCTATAATAATGCAGTTACTGTTTATAAAAGGGATATTTTTCAGGAAAAGGAACAATACGACCTTGTAATGTTGCATCACTCCTTCGAACATATGGATAACCCAAACCAAGTGCTGTTGAGATTGCGTGAACTTATTAAACCTCAGGGTCTTTTACTCATCAGAATTCCTGTTGCAAATTCGTATGCCTGGCGAAAATATCAGACCCATTGGGTACAACTGGATGCGCCACGCCACTTTTTCCTACATACCATAAAAAGTATGCATATTCTTGCTGATCAATGTCACCTGAAAATCAAGGATATTGAATTTGATTCTAATGTTTTGCAGTTTTCAGGAAGCGAAAAGTATTTGAGAGGAATGGGATTTAATGAGAATGAAAGTATTTTCTCGGCAAAACAAATCAGAATGTTCGAAAAAGAAGCGAAAAGGCTTAACCAGATAAATGATGGTGATGCGGCATGTTTTTATTTACAGGCACTTTAATGGCTGTTTACAATAAATGTTTATTTTGTATATGATGATTATTGTCAATGAATCATTGACTAAGATTATTTCCTGATAATGCTTTGAGTGAGTGATTCCTTTTTTTTCAGTGCTTATTTGACAATTTTAAGCTTTTTAAGAATTTCATCTGCTTTCTGATTAATGTCGACCGAAATCTTTAAGAAATAAATCGGAACGCAAAAAACGATTGCCAGAATTGAACTGCGGACAATTATGTCCAGTATAAAGTTCGGCAACACCGGAAGTGATAAAGCTGCCAGGTAAGCTACTGCGCCAATGGCAATTATATAAAGGAAACGGATTGTATAAGGTTGCAGCTTGTATTTATATAACAGGAACAGGTATCGAAGCAGATTGAGAACGGTAAGTGAGGCAGCTCCGCCGATTGCAGCACCGGTAATTCCGAATTTGGGAATCAGCAGTAAGTTGGTAATAATCAGCAGTACTACCAGCAGGATCAGCAGAACTGTCTGAACCTTGTAGTATTTTGAAGTTCCAAAAATAGAACTGTTTGCCCCGGTAGCCATATCGATCAGGTTGCCAAGGCCAATAAAAAAGATTACCCATTTACCGGAAGTATATTGTGGTCCGATAATGTGAAAAACGTTATCAATATTCACCCAGAGGGTCAGGAAAAGCAAGCCGCCTATGATAAAAAGTGTCATACAGCTTTTATCATAAATATCCCGGATGGTTTTCATGTCGTTTGTTTTCCATGCCTCAGCCGATACAACATTCGCGATTTTAAAAATGGAACGGGATGGCATAGCTATAACTACGCCAAAGAAAAAGCAAATCCCATAAATTCCAGTGCCACTCAAGCCAACCATTTTTGTAATCATGATGGTATCAATGTTCTGAATAAAATTCATTGAAAATCCGTTTAAAATGCTGAATACCGAGACTGAAAGAACCGATTTGATCATCAGTTTATTCAGGAAAGCAAAATCTGTTTTTAATGAAAATTGCCCAGACTTGATCAGCGAGAACATAATATAAAATGTGGGAATCGACAGTGCACCAATATATGCGAGAACAAATTGGTGAAAGTTGAGAACGTCGAAAAAAAAGCAACAAATCAGTATTATGATCAATATCCTCTGAAAAACTTCACGAAGATAGGTTCCGAGCGTGCTGTTAAGCAGGGCTGAATAATAAACATCTAGTATTGAAAAGAATATCTGGAAAAAGATAACTACAAAAAGATAATTGATATAACTCACAAACAAAGCTGATTTTTCCATACTCTCCTGAATGAGCAATGGTTTAAACAATAGCAGCAATACGCCGGAAATAATAAATCCGATCAAACCAACAAACAATACCATCGCTAAAAAACCATGATGTTGCTTTTCGGGATTACGGAAAAACGGAAACAAACGTATGGTTACCCCGTTGATGCCCAGGGTCCCGAACTGGGTTATCATGGTTGCGTAGGCCAGGATGATTTTCAACAATCCGAACTGTTCAGGTGAATATATGCGCGGGAATAGAATACCGGTTGTAATAAAACCAAGAATAACACCTAAATAGACGTAGATTGTACCCTTAACTGATTGCTTTACAATGACTCCCAAGTAGTGTGAGATTTCTGTTCGATGCAAAAGTAACAAAAAGCGATGATTTAAGTGTTTAAAGAGTTTGACTAAGGTTGTAAACGTTATAGCTGTCTGAAGTTCTGTCTGCCAGAATCCGGGTGTTGAAACTCTCAAACATTGAATACCAAAAATTCCTCTACATTTGCATTCTGACTACAACATAATTGAATGTTACCTGATTTCCGAAAACTTATCCGTCTGTCTGCAATTTATGGATTAGGAACCTTGTCGACCAAGCTGGCTGGCTTTGTTCTTATTCCATTGTATACAAGGAGCTTTTCGGTAACACAATTCGGAATAATCGGCCTGCTCGAAGTAAGCGCCGTGGTTATTATATCTTTTTTCGGTTTCTCACTGTATTCCGGTTTTTTCCGCTGGTATTGGGATAAGAGCACTGAAAATAAAAAGGAATCCTTGTTTTTCACCGTTACCCTGTTCCAGGTTGTGGTTGTGATTCTGGCCTATTTTGCATTGCTGCCATTTCTAAAAGATTTTTCGAACTTCATTCTTGATTCACCTGATTATGCATTCTTATTAAAGTTAATGCTGATATCATCGCTGATGCAGGTTGTGCTTCTGATGCCTAATACCCTTATGCGTTTACAAGAAAAGCCCTGGCTTTTTACACTTGCCAATGTGTTGCAACTGGTTTTCAGCCTTTCAGTAACCGTCTATTTTATTGTTTACCGGCATGCCGGCATCGAGGGTATTTATTATGGGCAAATTGCAGGAAGCATCGCATTTGCCTCTGTTCTGATCAGGTATACGATCCGCAATATGGTATTCAAATTCGAAACTGAATTATTGCGCGAAATACTGGTTTATTGTTTTCCTTTATTCTTTTCGGGTGTCGCCTTAGTTATTCTTAATGTAACCGATCGCTATTCGATTAAAATATTGGGGAATATGGCTGATGTCGGCTTATATTCATATGGTTTTAAGCTGGCTAACACATTGAATGTTTTCCTTATCACTTCCGTGAATTTTGCCATCCAGCCCATGATTTTCCGGATGATGAATGATCCCGGTAACAAAAAGTTTTATGCCAGGTTGCTTACTTATTATACCTTTGGTACGATGATTTTTGGATTGGCGATGATGGTCTTCGGGATGGAAATTACCAAACTTTTCGCCAGGCGTGTTGAGTATTTCGATGCGTGGTATATTTTCCCTTTCATAATTTATTCTATTGTTTTCGGGATGATGAAAGACGTTGCTACTACCGGGCTCAGTATTTCCAAGAAGACACAGGTAATTGCTGCGACCGTCATAATAACAGCCGTTTTAAACCTGGTTTTCAATATTGTATTTATCCATTTATGGGGTAACCAGGGAGCTGCTTTCTCAAAGATGCTGTCGATGCTGGTTTTCTTTGCACTCACACTCTATTATGCCCAGAAAGTTTATCCGATTCCCTATGAGATGAAACGGATTGCGCTGTTGCTCCTGGTTGCTGCAGGATTATATGGTATATCGGTTTTATTCAATCAATGGGACTTAATTCCACGTTTGGTGGCCAAATCAATACTAATTTTATCCTTTCCGTTTGCCTTGTACCTGTTCAGGTTTTACCAGCAAGTTGAACTTACAGCTTTGCGCAGTGGATGGAATAAATGGCGCAATCCTGCTGAATTTCAGGAAAATATACGACGACTGCTTAAAAAGTAATAAGATTATGAAAAAAATGCAAAATATCGTTTTCCTGGGCGCAGGGTCTATAGGCACAGCATTAGGAAACTCATTAGCGGTCCGTTCGGATTTGAATGTTAGTTTATTGTCTATTGAAAAAGAAGTGGTTCAGTCTATTACAACCTCACACATCAATAAGAAATATTTTCCGAATATTCGTCTTTCCCAGGCTTTGTATGCAACCAGCGATCAGAATATTCTTAAAAATGCTGAACTGGTTTTTATAGGTATTCCCTCTGTTGCAGTTGTCGATTACATGCTTGAAATCAGGGAGTTGCTTCCTGAAAATGCAATACTGATAAACCTGGCAAAAGGATTTGGTTGCCACGAAGAGATTATTTCAAAATGCCTGGCTGAACATCTCCCGAACCCTGTGTGTGCATTAAAAGGGCCTTCCTTTGCACGCGAAATAATCAACAACAGCCCGACTGCTTTCACGCTAGCCTCTGCAGATTTTGAACTTTGCAGATTGTTAGAAACCATATTTGAGGATACAAATATATTTGTTGATACAACAACTGATCTGCTTGGTGTTGAGATTATTAGTATCCTGAAAAATATTTATGCCATTTTAATTGGAATAGTTGATGCACATTTTAATTCCCCCAATTTAAGGTTTATGATGTTTACCCGTGCTTTTAATGAAATGAGGAAGATTCTGCTTCATTTTGGTGGCCTTGAGGAAACCATGTTCCATTATTGCGGCATTGGCGATTTTGGCCTGACAGCTCTCAATGACCTGAGCCGCAACCGGACGCTGGGATTATTGATCGGTAAAGGATTTTTTAATGAAGGGATTTCCAATAAAGTTGTACTCGAAGGCCGGATTGCCATGAGTATCATTCTTAAAAAATTAATTGACAGTAACATGCCTGAAACCGGGTATCATATGATGCTTCAACTCGACAAGGTGTTTGCCGGCGATACGGATATTCCTAAGTTTATGAATAAGATGATTAATGAGAGATATTAAGCAAGTAATCCGGTTCCTTACCGGATTGTGTTAAAATTGCATCTCATTCAGAATTTTCGCAATTTCTCCTGTTAGCACTTTCCTCGAATATTTCAACCTGTTTCCAGTATTGCTCGTGAGCCGTTGTTCAATGTACATTGTAAAATAATCAGACAGAATCCGGCGCATGCCTTTTTCATTTTCGTAACCGGCTGTTTCTCCTGCTTCAGAGTCGCTCAGCATTTCGGCGGCTTCACCATCTTCGGGTCCTATACTTAATATTGGCCTGCCCGATCCCAGGTATTCAAAAATCTTCCCGGTAAGGATGCCTTTTGCATTGGGTGTATTGTTGATAAGCAGTAATAGTAACTGCGATTTCCCGATTTCATGCATCACTTGCTGGTGAGGCATGTATTCAATTCGGGTAAGGTATTGGGTTAAACCTCTTTCTTCAATGCTTTTCAATACTCCTATATCGACTTTTCCTACAAGTTTTATCTGTAGAGCATCAGCAAATGCGGAATTTTCTTTGACCATTTCCGCTATAACTTTCCATAGCCCAACAGGATTGCGTGATGCATTTATGCTCCCGATATGAGAAATTGAAAATTTTGAATCCAGCTGATCTGATGCCAGTGGGCTGATATCTTCTTCGTCATACCCATTGGTTACCAGTTTGTATTCACGTTTTACAATTCCACTGAACTCATTTGCCATATCCCGGCTCACCACCGTAACAGCAGTGGCCGAAGAAAGCACTTTTTTCTCGAGTTTATGATGAAGCCGGTCAGCCAACGAAGTCAGCTTAAGCTGATGGTAAAAATCGATACCTGTCCATGGATCACGGAAATCGGCTAGCCAGGGTATATTCAGCTTTTTATGAACCTGTAATGCAATCAGGTGCATCGAATGTGGCGGACCTGTTGAAACTATTGCATCAACAGTGTTTTCTTTCAGGTAATCAATAAGAAATTTAACAGATGGACGAATCCAGAAACGACGGGCATCAGGAATAAAAAAGTTGCCTCTCATCCACACAGCGAATCCTTCGGCCATGCCTGGTTTTTCTTTTTCCTGCAGGAAGCCGGCATTCACTTTTTCGCCGGGTTTCATTCCTACAAAACGTTTATAAACGGAATAGGGTTCTGTTATCGGCCTTTTTAGTATGGAGATTCCATTGGGAATGTCCTTCGCAAGCGAATTATCAATAGCTGGCGCTTCCGGGTTTTCAGGAGTGTAAATTACAGGTTCCCATCCATATTCACGCAGATATTTGCTGAATTTAAGCCACCGCTGTACGCCTGCTCCTCCGCTGGGAGGCCAGTAATAAGTTATAATTAATACTTTGTGTACACCCGGATTGGCCATGGTTCAGATATTAAACCTTTTGTCCGGCTTTGTTTTTACGTTGAATCATAAATCCAAAGGTTCCCAAGGCAAGCAAAACCAGTAGCATTGATGATGCAAATGCTATTTTTTCACCGGTTTTATATACTTTGGGCTCAAATTTAAATTCAACGACGTGATTTCCTGCCGGAACTATCATTGCACGCAACACATAATCAGCACGGAAGTAGGGTGCCTGTTTCCCATCGATATACGCATTCCAGCCTTTGTCGTAATATATTTCCGAGAAAACAGCCAGTTGTTCCCTGCCTGCTTCCGACTTGTATGTGAGATGGTTAGGCTTGTAATCTGTAAGTTCGATACTCGCTAAAGTATCTTTGGTGAGTATGTGCCCTTTCACCTGGTTTTCGAAACGTTTATCGTAAACAGCGGTTTCTGCAGGCACAAAGTCGGTGAGTGCATTAATTTCTTCGTCCGCATTATTAACCATATGCGCGTTGTTCACAAACCAGGCATTTCCCATAGCCTGCATATTAACCTGCATTTCTGGTTGTCCGCCTTTTTCGTTCGGAACAATGAAATATTTGGTATTCAGCATATTGAAAACATTCATATTGCCCCTCGAAAGGTGATGGTCAATCAGTTCCTGATAGCGGCGTAATTTGGCACCGTGATATCCTCCAAGTGACTTATGGAAGTATGACGTGCTCGCATCAGCAAAGGGATTCCCTACGGCCTGATTAAATACCCTGAAATCAGGATCCTGATCTTTCATAATAAGCTGATCAGCCATAGTTGGCTCAAACGGAACCGCGGCAACCCTTTTAGGGACAAAGCTGTCTTTGTTGAGATACCGCCGGTTTACCGACCACATATCGACAAGGATCAGCAGGATCAGCACAGCAAAGAATACAGGTTTTTTAATTTT
>JBBQSY010000027.1:0-36024 GCA_038213495.1 Bacteroidales bacterium | reverse complement strand
CCCAGAAAGCAGTTACAACAACAGCACAAAACAACCATGATGAAATTATCCATATAAGGCGTTGCACCGAACCAAACGAGAAAGTAAAACGAATCTATGGTATACTAAAATACAAATCGGAACCATACAAAAAGAAAAAATTTGTAGTACACAAAATGGATTTCAAAAATCCGTATTTTGATGATATTCAAACAATACGGTCAGATTAGCTGCAATGTGGGTTAAACGGTATCAATAGATAAATGTTTTGGCAATCCTGTTAATAATTTATAAATCAATATACAAGCTGTTGATGTTTATAACTTTTTCATAATCTTTCCTGCTTTAGTGTAAAAACAGGTGTATCTATTCATTATTTTGCAGGCAACAGAGGACACTTTGTACGCTGGAAATTTGAAATACAGGAAAAAGAAATACTGATTTCAGCCGGCAAATTCCAAATGCAGCAACAAATCCCTGGCACAAAAACCCGTTGCAAGAAGCAAAATCGCAAATTCACGATTTCGCAGGCACATATATCTAATGAACAACTGGTTTAATCTTCTAAACATTTTCGTATGCCAGTAAAACCAAATTCACCAGCGAGTAAAAAAAAGAAAAAAATATTTGTTCTCGACACAAGTGTAATCTTATATAACCATAATGCAATCAACAGTTTTGATGATAACGATGTTGCAATACCTATAACGGTACTCGAAGAACTGGATAATTTTAAAAAAGGCAATGACAATATAAACTTCGAAGCGCGAGAGTTTATACGAATCATCGACCGTTTGTCGGAGAAACGGACACTCACCAAGTGGCTGACTTTGCCCAAATCGAAAGGCGGCAAGTTTAAAGTTATAATGATTGAAAAGGGCGATATAGATGCCCGCGATATTTTTGGCGAGAACAAACCTGATCACCGGATACTGAACGCTGCTCTTGCTATCGCAAAAGAAAATCCGGATTGTAAGGTAACACTTGTTTCGAAAGATATAAACTTACGTCTCAAAGCCAAGTCACTGAATATACAGGCGGAAGATTTCCTGACCGGTAAAATCAAAGATCCGGAAGGCCTCTACACAGGCAAGACATTGATTGAAGGGCTGCCGACGAAGGTGATTGACTCGATCTATCAGAACGGTCACTGTGAATTGAGCGAAATTGGCGTTCAAAATGCAATACCCAACCATTATTATATTCTGAAAAATACAAAGAATTCGGCACTCGCTTTTTACAATGCTACAACCCAGCGGATTGAACGGCTCGACAAGCGTCCGGCTTACCACATAATGCCGCGGAATGCCGAGCAGGTTTTCGCCCTGCATGCCATAATGCACCCCGATATAAAACTGGTAACGTTGCAAGGAGTGGCCGGAACCGGAAAAACGTTGCTGGCACTGGCCGGGGCCATGGAGCAACGCCGCGAATTCAAACAGATTTATCTTGCACGGCCCATAGTTCCACTCAGTAACAAAGAAATCGGATTTCTTCCCGGTGACGTGAAAGAAAAGATAGGACCCTACATGGAGCCTCTGTATGATAACCTGAAATTTATACAGAGCCAGTTCAGCGAAAAAGATAAAGAGGCTAAGGTGATTACTGAATCTTTACAAAACGAAAAACTTGTGGTTACGCCACTGGCTTATATTCGTGGCCGAAGCATCAGCAATGTGTTTTTTATCGTGGATGAAGCGCAGAATTTAACACCCCATGAGGTAAAGACCATTATTACCCGTGCCGGCGAAAACACCAAAATTGTTTTTACGGGAGATATCTTCCAGATCGATACGCCTTACCTGGATTCGCAGAGTAACGGACTTTCGTACCTGATCGACAAGGTAAAATCACATCCTATGTATGCGCACGTGAGGCTCGAGAAAGGCGAACGCTCAGAACTGGCTAACCTGGCGAATGACTTGCTTTAAATCAAAAATCTGCTTGTAACACGCAAGACCTGTATGAGAATTGGCATAAATCCAGCGTAAAAGTGTACCTGACGTAAGTAATACGGGGATAATTTATTTCTTAATTCTCATTCCTCACAACAGTAAGGATTGTCTGTCCGACAGCCATAAGTGTAGGTTTGCTTATACCGGCCATGTTATCATTCATTGTATGCCAGTATTTGTAAAAACCTGATTGAGTAGACTGGTCATGCTGGATAATGTCAATCGTCGGGACTTGTCTGAGCTGGTTTATATATACATGGTCATCCGTTAAGGCGTTGGTGCGTTCGGATGAAAAATAATCGCTGTATCCTATTGCAACTCCCATTTTCCATACTTTTTGAGCAATGTCGGGCGCATAATACATACTTGTACCTTCCATGGTGAAAACCGCATTTTCGCCGCCCACCATATCCAGCAGTATACCGTACCTGGCAGTGTATGCCACTGTATGCGGGTACCGCGACCAGTATTGCGACCCCAGCGCCCAATCGTCGCTCCCGATAAAGCCTGCATCCTGAGGAGCACCGTAATCTTCGCCATCCAATAAGAGGATATCCACACCAACAGCAGCTGGCGAAATCCTAAGCTGCCGGGCAATTTCAAGCAAAATACCTACACCGCTGGCTCCGTCGTTGGCACCATCAATCGGTGTGCGATGCATAGTTGTATCAGGATCATTATCAGCGTACGGACGGGAATCCCAGTGTGAAATAAGCAGAACGCGTGCAGTTTTTTCAGGGTTAAAGGAAGCGATAATATTTTTACAGTTAAGCGTAGTTCCATTATACGCTTTGGCCGTAAATGGCTGTACGATTACCTTGGGGGTGAATCGTTTAAGCGTTTTTTCCAGCCATAAAGCACAACTTGCATGCGCTTTACTGTTGGGTACCCGTGGCCCGAATTCCACCTGCTCATTCACAAAGTAATATGCAGTATCTGCATTAAAATCAGCTGGCTTAAATGACGTAACCGCTTCTTTCTCTTCAGATTCATCAGTAGTAGTAGTGTTTTTTTGTTTGCATGAACTTAATGCCATAATTACTGAAATTGACAACAAGACAGGTAAAACTCTCATAAAAACTTATTTTGGAGCAACAAAGGTAATACAAACAGGGTTGATAACGGTTTACAGGAAATCAGCCCTATGGCCGAATGATCCGGTAAAAACCGATTCGCCGACAGGCCGGCGGGTGCGTGGGCTGAGTTCAAGCTTTTGAAGGTTAGGATGCAGTATTCCGGCATCGGCTTTATAACCCAGCGTGAAAACAACCAGAACTTTGTATTCTTCGGGTATTTCAAGTAAACGGGCTGCTTCTGAAGCATCGAACCCACCCATCTGATGGGTATAAATCCCTTCGTGCATAGCTTGCAAACTCAATACAGCTAATGCCTGCCCCAGATCGTAAGTATGGGCTTTATTGAGTCTATTACTTGAATCGGTTGTTTTAGCTATCCCTAGTACTAACATGGGCGCATTAACAGTCCATAACTGGTTAAACTCAGCAAGGGTTTCAAATATTTTAGCATATACCTCATCGCCCTGGAGTCCCACTAAAAAGTACCACGGCTGCAAATTATTCGAAGAGGCTGTCCATCGGGCAGCTTCAAAAATCCGTTGCAGCTTTTCGGGCTCAACAGGTTTAGTGTCGTATGCACGGGGACTCCAGCGGGATGCTATTAGAAGATGAATAGGATATTCCGGAGTTGCTTGTTTTATCTGATCGGTATTCTGCATAGTAAAAATGGATTTATTTATAAATAACCGAAAATGTTATGAGTAGTTCACAATTTATTGGCAATATTATCAAATTCTTCAACAGACTACTGTAATGAAACACTATTTTATTACAAAAGGCATTTTGTGCAATTTACGATTTTTTCAGTCTCGAAACAGAGTACTTGTCCTGAAAAAAAATCAGATAATTCAAAATCCAATCCAGGTCTTTAATTAGGGAATATTAAACCCTTTTGTAATTACATTTCATTAAATTCATGCTACTTACATTTACCGGTTAATGATAAAAAAGTGATTTCCCGAAGCATTATCCACAACAATTTGCTAATATAAAATCAACCGTTCGGTTTTTTTATCTGGTTTTTTCATCTCCAGATACCCTATATTTTCCGATCCACCATTGTTAAATTGTATTTTATTAACCAATGTAATTAATACGGATTAAATTTCGGTGATCAATTTATTCAAAATGTAGTAACTTTGCACTGCAAACTCATAACAATTGCATTAAGATGAAAAACAAGTATCTCGATCTGATTGAACAGACTTTTGATTTCCCTACCGAAGAGTTTAAAGTGGAAAACAGTGAGCTATTTTTTAATAATATACCTCTTATGGAAGTTATTAAGCAATACGGAACGCCTCTGCGTGTAACGTTTCTGCCTAAAATCAGCAAACAGATCCAGAAAGCCAAACGACTTTTCAACGTTGCTATTGCCAAGGCTGATTACAAAGGCAATTATAACTTTTGTTACTGCACAAAAAGCTCGCATTTTTCATTTGTTCTTGAAGAAGCGTTGAAGAACGATATACATATTGAAACTTCATCCGCGTTTGATATTCCTATCATCGAATCATTGTTTGAGACAGGCCAGTTAAAGAAAGAAACGTACATTGTCTGCAACGGGTTCAAACGACCTCAGTACATCGAAAACATCTGCAACCTGATTGAAGAGGGATTCGAAAATGTAATCCCTATCCTCGACAACAAGTTTGAACTCGATGAATACGACCGCAATATAACACGCAAGATCAAAATTGGCATCCGGATCGCTTCGGAGGAGGAGCCGAAATTCGATTTTTATACTTCACGACTTGGCATCCGTTACAACGATATTGTATCGTATTACGAAGAAGAGATAAAAAACAACCCGAAGTTTGAACTAAAGATGCTGCATTTCTTTATCAACACCGGCATCCGCGATTCGGCATATTACTGGAACGAACTGTCGAAGTGTGTGCAGGTATATTGCGACCTGAAGGCAGTTTGCCCGCAACTTACCTCACTCAATATCGGTGGTGGTTTCCCGATTAAAAACTCCCTCAACTTCGATTTTGATTATGCTTATATGGCTGAGGAAATCATTTCACAGATCAAGGGAACATGCCAGCGAAACGGAACCCAGGAACCGGATATTTTTACAGAGTTCGGTTCATTTACAGTTGGCGAAAGTGGTGCCGTTCTGTACAGCATCATCGACCAGAAGCGACAGAACGACCGCGAGTTGTGGAATATGATTGATAGTTCGTTCATTACCACCCTGCCTGATACCTGGGCAATAAACCAGAAATTTATTCTCCTGGCTGTAAATCACTGGGACCAGGAATATGAACGTGTTTTCCTGGGTGGCCTTACCTGCGACAGCGAAGACTACTACAATGCGGAAGCCCATACAAACGCCATATTCCTTCCGAAGTTGATGGATGATGAGCCGCAATATATTGGCTTATTCCACACCGGTGCATACCAGGATTCCCTGGCAGGTTACGGAGGTATTCAGCATTGCCTGATACCTGCTCCCAAACATATCCTGATTGATCTTGATGAAGACGGGGAATATTTTACAAAGCTTTTTGCCAAAGAACAAAGCCATAAGTCCATGCTCAAGATTCTTGGGTATTAACAAACCATTGGTTTTCATTTATATCTGTTCATTTCTTTTCTCACTTTACTAAGTGTAAGTTTTTCAGTGCCATACAATGATCAACATTTATAACCTGATCAGTAGAGAACTATTGAAATTACAGAATAATAGCAGAATTCTCCATTCTCCCGGGGAAAAAATAGCATTTGCAAACTAAAATCTGAAAGGAAACTGTGTCCCGGAAAAAATCCTTTTCTGTTGTTTCAAATCCGGATAGATTTTACATGTATAAAAAAAATTGTACTTTCGCATTTCTAATCTAATAAAGCATTTTAACCACACTCATAACCATTACGCTGTATTTCAGCCGATAAGACTTAATACAGTTTGCTTTAAAAAAAACGAACACGGTTATTTTTCTTACACATGTTCCTGATAAATAATGGTTTAGAACTTTAAATATTACTCCTATGAAACAGTTTGGTGATCTACCTAAAGAATTTACTGCGTTTGACAGTTCAAAAATTGTGATCCTCCCGGTTCCTTATGACGGGACCACTACATGGATCAAAGGTTCCGACAAAGGTCCGAAAGCTATTCTGGATTCGTCGGCCAACCTGGAAATGTATGACATAGATACAGACAGCGAAGTACACAAACTGGGTATTCACACTGCTGAAGCCGTTACGGAAGCTTCGTCGTCCGAGGCTATGGTTAACGAAGTGTACAACAGGGTAAAGGCACTGTATAAAAAGAAGAAATTTCCCGTAGTTATCGGTGGGGAACACACCGTGAGTATTGGTGCTTTCAAAGCTGCCAGCGAGCAGTTTAACGATCTTACCATTCTGCAGTTTGATGCGCATGCCGATATGCGCGATGTACATAACGGATCAAAATTTGACCATCATTGCGTGATGGCAAGAGCTTCGGAAATGGCACCTGTTGTTCAGGTTGGAATCCGTAGCATGAGTGCGGGCGAGCGCGAGGATATCAAACCCGACCGGGTTTTTTATGCCATGCAGATCTACGATCAGTCGACATGGATGTACGAGCTTTTGAATAAACTGAGCCGCAACGTTTACATCACCATCGATCTCGATGTGCTCAATCCATCTATTATGTCCTCAACCGGCACACCTGAGCCAGGCGGAATGAACTGGTTCGATATCATCAATATCCTTAAGAAAATCAGTGAGCAGGTGAACATTGTCGGATTCGACATAACTGAACTGGTTCCTAACAAGGAAAACAAAGCCCCGGATTTCCTGGTTGCGAAACTTATTTACACCATACTTACCTATAAGTTTATTACCGGAATAAAATAATACCGATCATACCCGGAATAAAGGTTGCCTTTTTTTTAAAATTTGGGCAACCTTTTGTTTTTTAAACTTTAACTAACCGGTTATGGCTTTATTTTCAAATCATTTCAACAAATGAGTAATCCTGCATATTCGCTGAACCTTTCATTGCAAAAGCATCGCGATAATGTTGCTTTCAATATAGTGGGACGAAACTATACCTATCAGCAACTGGCACAGCGGGTTTCTCACCTCCAAACCGTATTCGTGCGGAACGATCGGATCGCTGAATCAATTGGCATTATTGCAAACCAGGATTTTGATACGTATTCGGCAATTCTGGCTGCGCTGCTTTCGGGTATAACTTATATTCCCATTGAGCCAACCCATCCTGACGAGAGGAATAACCATATTATCAGGATTTCGAAGGTAAATGCCATATACTGTTCGGATATTTCAAGCCTTGGCAGCGAATTCCATGAGACAAATAAATCCCTGTTTGTCCCGGTTACCGACAGGAGAAAGGATGTTGAAGAACCGAAAGTGATTGAAAGCAATAACCCGGCTTATGTTTTGTTTACCTCCGGAAGTACAGGCATGCCGAAAGGTGTATCGATCAGTATGCAAAACCTGGAAGCATTTGCCAAAAATGTTGCAGGGATAAATTTAGGTATAAACGAACAATCAAAATTCCTCCAGGTGTTCGAACTTACCTTTGACCTGTCGGTATTCTCGTACCTGCTTCCCCTTCTGTATGGAGCTTCGGTATTCATCACGCCAAAAACTCCGTTCAAACAGATGAGTGCCATTCAAATAATTGAGGAACAACATATTACTCATGTATTAACTGTGCCTTCGTTTGTCGGATACCTGAAACCTCTATTTGCTAAAATAAAACTTCCCGCGATAAAAAACTGGTTGTTTTGTGGTGAGGCGTTAAAAACCGACCTGGTATCGTCATGGCAAAAATGCATACCGGATGCTGCTATTTACAATGTTTACGGTCCAACAGAAGCCACTATTTTCTGTACGTCGTACAACTGCTCCGGTGAAATACTGAAGCATAATCATGGAATTGCCTCAATCGGCAAACCGTTTGAGAATACCGTATTCGGACTGTTCGACGGCAATCTGCCTGTCAGTTCTCCCGGCACAGTTGCTGAACTTTGTATCAGCGGAACCCAGCTTACGTCAGGCTACCTGAATGATCCGGCTAAAAACAAAGAAACTTTTTTTAACTTTAACGGGCAAGTGTTTTACCGCTCGGGTGACCTTTGCAGGATGGATGCTGAAGGGGATTATTTTTTCACCGGCCGGAATGATACGCAATTGAAAATTAACGGGTACAGGGTCGAAATCAGTGAACTTGAATATCATGCCGCCAGATTTCCGGGCATTGATGAAGCGGTGGTGGTAGTTTCGGGAAATGATTTACATGATCAGCCGATGCTCAACCTCGTTTATAAAGCAGAATACGAAATCGATAAATCTGAAATCACAGTTTTTCTATCAACAAAAATACCTTCCTATATGTTGCCGGCCGATGTTTTCTTTGTTAAAAGCATTCCATATAACCTGAACGGGAAGATAGATAAAAAAGCATTGCAAGAGCAGATTGGGATAAGGGATTAGGTGTAAGGAGTAAGTTGTAAGGTGTAAGGGATAAGAATGTAATCGGAATTCGGATTAATGTCTCCTGGCTTCAGGCCAAACCTAAAATTTGTAACACTATGCAGTTTAACTAAATTCACTGAAATGATGTCCCAGATTCATATCCGTAATGCCGTCGGCTCAGATATTGAGTTTATAATTGAAACTATTGTCCGGGCCGAAAAAGGCAACGGGAACAGCATCAGTTATTGCAAGCTTTTCAATATCAGCGAAGCAGAATTCAGAACCGTATTGCGAAAAATTATGGAAGAAGGAATTTGTAATTTTGAATTCAGCCTCGAGAATTTTAAAATCGCCGAGTCTGAAGAAAGCCCTCTGGGTGCTTACGGTGCATGGCTGGAAGGAAGGGACGGGATTTCATCCGGCATACTGAAAATAAGTGCTTTCAGGACATTCCTGAATAAGGAGAGCTTCCTTCATTACAAATCTGTGGCCTCCGTGGCTGATGAAATAAGCATCAAAAGACAGGCCGGGATATTTCAGTTCGAATCGATTTACATCACCGAAAACTACCGTGGTAAAAATATCGGGAATATGCTTGTGCAGGCATTACTCACCGATTTAACAACCAAACATCCCGGCGTGAAGTCGGCACAGGTTCAGCTTATAAAACAGAATTCTGTATCTTTACGGGCACACATGAAATACGGCTTTAAAATTATTGAAGAAAAAACATCATTGAATCCTGAAGTGTCGAATTTCTTTAATGGGAATACTCGTGTGCTCATGGAAAAAAAATTAGGATAAATGCAGACGACTCTTGAAACCTTATCGGAAATTTTTGCACGCCTACTCAAAAAACCCGGGCTTTCGCTCGTAATTACTGATTCTCCCAACACGTTAGATGGCTGGGATTCCCTTACTCATCCTGAAATAATTACAGAAATCGAAGAAACCCTGGATATTGAATTTGATTTCAAAGAACTAGCAAGCATAAAAAATATTGCGGACCTGGTTTTTCTCACCGACAGCAAACGTAATAAAGGCAGCAAATGAAAATAAGGCTATTCCTGACTTTCGATCACGAATTACCCCTGGGCAGCCTTACAACCACCTACCAGAAAGCGCTTTTCGAGCCTACTGAAAGGCTGCTCATATCAGCAGCCAAAAATAATGTTCCCATAACCCTTTTTACTGATATACTTTGTGCCCGGCGATACCAACAATGGGATCGGCAGGGATTTTACGAGCCTTATTCAACCCAATTGCAGAAAGCAATTTCAATGGGTCATGATGTACAACTTCATTTGCATCCTCACTGGCTGACTTCCGGTTACGAAAATGGAATTGTTAATCCATCAATGGAATACAGCCTTGCCGATTTTAAAAACAAAAGCGAACACAGTATCGGGGATATAGTTAGCAGTGGCGTTGAATTACTAGTGGAAATATGCCGAAAAGCAAATGCTCAGTATAAAGTGCTGGCATTCAGAGCCGGAGGCTATAATATTGAGCCTGAATCCGAAGAGATTTTCATCCAACTGGCAAAAAACGGAATTCTGTACGACAGTTCAGTCGTACTTAAATATTATTTTGTTTCCTCCTTGTCACTCGTTGATTTCCGGAAAGTGCCACGCATGCCCAATTGGCTTATTGGCCCTGATGGCAATTTCAGGCAGCCCGCCGATTCCGGGATTTTAGAAATACCAGTTGCCGCTATTCCCAAAACGCCTTTCGAAATACCTACGCGTTTCAAATTAAAGCATTATGCAGACAGGGCGCCTGAAAACCACGGCTCCATGCTTCATGAGGGAAAACCAGGGAGCAGGATGCAACAACTACGGATGCTTTTTTCGGCGCGGATGCTCACATTCGACAATCACACACTTTCGGCCGGGTACCTGATGCGGATTCTCGATTACAATGCGCATAAGTTCAGGAACTTCGAAACATTAAACCTGGCCACCTGTTCGCACCCTAAAACCATGGGTAATTATTCATTTTCACTTATGGAGCAGTTTATTGACATGGCCAGGAAAAAGTATCCGGATATTGAATTTTCCACTTTTGAAAGGTTAAACAAACTTAACCCTACTGACTGATATGTTTCTGAGCCGCCTTATATTTCGGTTTTTCCCTCCGTCCGTGTTTATCGGGCTCAGGAAAGTGTATCGCAGATTTTTACTGAAGTGGTTCCCCCCACTTTCCGAAAAGGAATTCAGGAAGATACTTGGTGGAGAGCTTGGCATTGCAAAAGATTCAGTTGTTTTTATACACGGTTCCGTCGATAACCTGAATATTTCATTCGAATCCTGGCGATTACTCGAAATTCTGCTGGAAACCGTTGGTGAAGATGGCACACTAGTTTTTCCCTGCTGGCATTTTACCTACCGTGCCGAAGATTATCTGAATTCGGGGAAAATATTCGATGTTAAGCGCTCTCCTTCCGCGCTTGGCATGTTATCCGAAATGGCAAGGCGTTATCCCGGCGCCCACCGCAGTCTTCACCCAACCAACAGCATTGTGGCTATTGGCAAACATGCGGCTTCAATTACCGAATTTCATCATACAGATATATATCCGTGTGGCGAAATGAGTCCGTATTACCGTTCGATGGAATTAGGATGCATTATAGCTGGAATTGGGGTAAACGCTAATTTTATGTCGTTCGTTCATTGCCCGGAAGATGTATTAAAACAGCAGTTTCCTGTTAAAACCAGGCTCGACAAGGTTTTCGATGCTAAAGTCAAAACTGCAGATGGAACCTTGAAACCGGTTCCGACACTGGTGGCTCATCCGCAGATAAAACACAAT
The DNA here is from genome assembly GCA_038213495.1 of Bacteroidales bacterium. Classification (GTDB taxonomy): domain Bacteria; phylum Bacteroidota; class Bacteroidia; order Bacteroidales; family UBA4417; genus UBA4417. The sequence goes on along the minus strand of JBBQSY010000027.1, from coordinate 24,764 downwards.
AACATCAACGGATTCCTGAAGAAATACGTTCCTGAAGAAGTTTGCAGAAATTTTACGGTAAAAGGGAACCGTTTTTTTGTCGCCCATTCGAGGGAATTATTCAATTCGATAGTGGAATTATCCAAAGAAAATAAAACGATATACACACCAAAGGCATTGATGAGGAATGAAAAGTAAGCATAATTGAAGGCGACATTTAATATTAACTCGCCTTGATTCTGCATTAAAGAAAGATTGACATCAACTTTCTCTACCTTTGAAATGGATTAACAATACCTCTATCTGTTTCAAAACGCCAACAGTCCTATCATTCAACAGTTGACACAACCGGCTTAAAATCATCAAAATAATTTACTCCATGAGTTTAAAAAGTGCAGATAAAAAAGAAAGATGGTTTAAGCCTGTAACGCTACAGACTGTTCGATCGCACCTGATCATAACTTTCGGATTGTTGCTGAATGCACTTGGCTGGACTGCCTTCCTGATCCCTGCCGAAATAACCGGAGGCGGCATCACCGGTGTTTCCACCCTGATTTTTTACGCCTCAGGATTCCCCATAGGAGTAAGCTACCTGATGATTAATGCAGTTCTTGTTTTTTTTGCAATCAAAATATTAGGAGTAAATTTTGGCGTAAAAACTATTTTCAGTGTGGTGATTCTGTCAATCTTGTTTACGCTTCTGCAGCGTTACATTACAGAACCCATAGTGAATGATGCCTTTTTATCGACTGTAATAGGCGGAATATTAGGAGGTGCAGGTGTGGGTATTGTTTTTTCGCAGGGAGGCAGTACGGGTGGAACGGATATTATCGCCATGATCATCAATAAATACCGGAATATAAGCCCTGGTAGGATCATCCTTTATTGCGATGTTGTTATCATCGCTTCCTCATTCCTGATTTTCGGGTCACTCGAAAAGTTGGTATACGGCTATGTGGCCATGGGAATTACCTCCTACACCATCGATTTGTTGTTCACCGGATCGAAGCAATCGGTTCAGATGTTTATATTTTCGAAACAGTACGACGAAATTGCTCAGCGGATAGGAAAAGAAGTGGGCCGAGGAGTTACCATTATTGACGGGAAAGGCTGGTATTCGGGCGAAACTACCAAAATACTTCTTGTGATGGTAAGGAAACAGGAAGCCAGCCAGTTATTCCGGATAATAAAAGAAGTTGACCGGGATGCTTTCATGACTGTAAATAATGTGATGGGGGTTTATGGACAAGGATTTGAAAGGATTCGTATCTAGTTTTTCATAGGATCGTTCCAACTTTTTCCACTAATTGCTCTGATGGAATTTTGAGTTCACAACAGAAATTACCAGTTTTTGATCACTAATCGAGACAATTCTCCATGTGTAATCTGCAGTTCCACCCCAGAAACCAACATTTATGGCCACGATAGATCCATCTGTTTTCCAGGTTCCTTCATAATCGGCAGTGGTAATGGGAGGAGTGCCACACCAGCCATTGAGTTGGCGTTCAATAAGTTTATTGTCTGGTTTAAAGATGATTCCAAACTGGTTCTCCACCAGGTTTTCAGCCCGGGTATAAGTTACCAGTGTATCTGTATACTGAGGATCGGTCCAACTTCCGATAAGCGTCTCATTACCGGTATAAACCCGATCATCATTCTTCTGGCAGGAAGCTAATGCGAGTATAAAAAGCAAGGCTAATGTAATTGTTTTCATTCTACTTCATTTTCTTTGTTATGGGGCGTTGTTGTATTTATTTCAAGCTGTATTTCAAATTTAAAACTAACATTGGGAAGATTTTTGCTCCCCCGCAAGTTTCCATATATCCCATTCCTGGGATATAGTTTCTATAGCCATACATTTCAGTGTATTCCTTTGATGGAAGTGAAATTTGAACACCAAAATCAGAATTCAGTCTATTGCTGATTTTAAAATTATAACCAATTTCTCCGTTAACACCCCAAATAAATACAGTATGATTTAAATATTCATTCTGACTAGTTGGTACGTCCAAATTATTATATTCTGCTTTCTCATGAATTAATGAATTTGTTATAAATCCCCCGAAAAAGAAGTAATTGTTATCCTCAATGGCTTTCCTTAAGTTATACTTTATACCAATTTTAAGAAATCCACCAGATTGATTTTTCATGGAATATCCATTGTTACCGCATTTAAAATGAGGTGATAAAAAGAATCCAGCGAAATCAAAAGAGCTTGCGTAATTTAAGGTGTAGCCTGTATTCAAAAGCAGTGAATACCTTGGTTTAAAAGCAAAATTATAACTTAAGTCTATTGTGGTTGCTGGTATTTGTAAAAGGTTTATACCAATTTCATGACGCCAGACATTTTTTGCTTGTCCATATATTTCAGCTCTTATAAAAGTCGTAAGGAATACAAATAATAAAAATCTGAATTTCATATTGTTATATTTTATTTAGCAATCGTGTGTTGTTTCTGTTTTTTTATAATGCCCAAAACTTGTTTATAGCACAACTCCAAAACTGTAACCTTATCCAATCTCTAAATCCAAAACACCTTAAACCGCTCCAATCGGAATTTTGCTGAGTAATTTAATATTCTGCAAATCCGTGTAATTGTACTGATAGATTCCATCTGCTGCTATCATAATTAATACTTTGCCAAACGGGATCACATCCAACGCTTTCAGGTTGGTATATTGTTTCAGCAAATGCAGGTCGATACGAAGCGGGTCGGTGGCATCATAAATTTTCAACCCGGCCTGTCCGTCGCATACAAACAGGGTTTTATTGTTGATGCCTAATCCATATGGCTCCGACATAGGATAGCTTTTCATAAGCACCGGACTTTTAATTTCCTTCAGATCGATTACTTCCATCACATTCTGCCAATTGCCGCAGCGGTTGCCGGCACGAAGCGTAACATAAGCCAGGTTATCCTGCACTACTACAGGATCGCAACTCTGGATGTGGTTATATTCCGACAGGTATACCGGTGTGGCAGGCAATGAAATATCATAAATAAGCATACCTGTCTGTGTTCCGATAAAAAGATTTGTCCCATCGATGAAAACGGTTTCGACCATCCGAGCCATATTTATTTTAACTCCCACAACCGGAGTCGAAGGCTTACTGATGTCGATTACCTGTATATTGCTCTCGTTCAAGCCATAAAACTGGTTTTCTTTGATAATAAATCGTGCCATGGAACCACCGATTCCAACGGTTTGGGTCGGAGAGCCGCTGGTCGCATTCACTAAAAAGAGGCCTGCACCTCTGTCGAAATAATAGTACGGACCTGTTCTGCCGGTATTTACTTCTTCAGTTACCTCCTTAACACTCCAGCCAACAATCACACCTTTTTCCTGATCAATATTGGCAATGGGGAAATTGTCAGTTGTTTCGGGAATGGTATACGGGAAAATATCCTTTATACGGCTCACTTCAACCGGCTGGTAGATATTTGAAATATCAAGCACCACCAGGTCCACATAATTATCGGCATACAGGTAGTTACCTCTGACAGCCAGATCCACATTACCCGGTATATCGAGAAACGTCAGGTTTACCGGTGATGCGGGGTTAGTATTATCGAACACATGAATTCCCTTGTATTTTTCATTTACAAACAGGAGGTTGTCCTTGATATAGATTTTTCCGGCAGTTGCAATGGCAAATGCAGCGGTTGATTTTACCGGTTTGCGCATATCATCGTAGGATATATACTGCGGCACATTTGCCATATATCTGCGGAATTCAATGGAACTGTCCTTGCACGAAACAATACTTAGCAGTATAAGGATCATGATTGGTGCAGAAAGGAATGATTTCGTTGTTTTCATTTTATTCAGGTATTAGAAATTATTTTTGTTTTTTATTTTCGATCGGGTGTAAACTTTTACTTTTTGTTTTTAGATGCGTTTGCGGTCCTGAAAAGCATTTAATTAAAAAGAAAGCCAAATGAGAAGGTCATGCGGTTAAATTCATCGTACCGGATAGTTTCGCTTGGCTGATAGGATGAATACCACGGATAACCACCGCTTACGGTTTTGGTTTTCTGATACCTGTATCCAATGCTGAAAACCAGTGCATTTCGTTTCGAAAAATTGAACCGCATTCCGGCTCCGGTTCCGGCCAGTAATCCGCCGTGGTATTCGGAATAATCGCCGTCAATTTTAGTCGACAAAGGAACCGCATACCCTCCCTGTGCATACAAATACGGAGAAAAGGGACCTTTCAGCAAATAATACTTTATATCCATCATAAAAGGAATCTGCTGGTGATCGAACCATTCGATTCCAAGACCAATGCCAACCGAAAACCTGGAAGGAAATCGATATGATGTAATAAATGTAAAACCGCCCGAATCCTTTGAACCTCCATAAAAACTGACATTTGCAGCCATTTCGACCGGCGATGCTGAGTTCTCGCGATTTTTTACCGGCACTACCTGGTCCATAAGTATCATCTTAACCGCCGAATCAGGAATTACAATTGTATTATGTCCGATAATTTCAATGGTGGTACTTACGCCTGAAATATTTTCGATCACCTTTCCTCTCAATATACTGCCGTTATGAAGGTAAACCACATCTTCTCGCGATTGGGCATTTACATTTATTGCCATTACAAAGGCACAAAAGAATAGTAACAGGAATATCTTTCTCATAACAGTACTTAACTAAATAAAGGGTCACAAATGTTTAAAATGGTTGCATAAATGATATTAAAAAAAAATTCCGTGGCAGTTAAACTGTTGGATATTATCTAAATGCCATTATTTGGATGGTAAGATAAGGTTCGTATTAGAAAAGGAATTAAACTCATTAAAGTAGATAAAAAGAAACCCTTATGATTTCTGCCACATTTTCTTAGTAGAAATGCTGTGACTAAAGCAACTAAAGAAAGTATAGTTCAGTTATTTTTGCTTAATAATACTGGAATCAATAATTTGAGAGATTTACGCTCCGGATATGAAATGTATCTTTCATTCAGCTTGCAAACATTGTAATGATAATTTCCGGATTAGAGAAAATGGTGTTTTTTTAAACTACCAGATATTAGGTGCAATTTCTTTGTATCCGGATGTAACAAGCTATATTCCTGTTAAATACATCAGATTATTAGATTAAGCTGCCAGCCAGCATTTATTCCCGGTAAAAAAGGTCACAGGTTTATATAACTTAGCAAAATCATTGTCAAAAAGCACGCAAAATCTTGTTTTTAACAAATCCTAACTATTTAATATCATGTATTTTATGAAGGTATTTAACTTTATTTTTCCGGCATAATAATTTATGCTTGCAGATTCCGGAATTATGCTATTTTTGCAATCCCAAAAAATTAGTCTCTGACTAATCCGGATTGCCAAATTAATAACCGGCAATAAAGCATTCATAACAAAGTTTTCTCAAATTTATCCCTAAACACTATTACATGAAATCACTTTTACCTTCCAACGGCAAGGTAATCTTGCTGGCCTTATTGTCTTTTGCTTTTTTGCAACAGATAAAAGCACAGGCCCCCGAAGTACAACAGGCTGAGTATTTTGATATTTCAGCCCCTTTACGCGACATGACGGTTAAAAAACCTGCGTTCTGGAAAAAATGGACTACGGAGGTTGAAAGGGAGATACCCAATAAATTTCATATCAAACCGGTTATACACCCGGATTATATGAACCAGGCCGACGGAGCCTTACAGAAATCACTTAAAAAGGAAGCTTCAGGCTCGATCATAACACCGCTCGTTAATTTCGACGGGTTAAACAATTCGAAAAACACAGATGGACGTGTTACGCCTCCGGACCCGGCGGGTGATGTTGGGCCAAATCATTACGTGCAGGCAGTTAACAGCATGTTACAGATTTTCAACAAATCAGGGGTGTCGTTATATGGTCCGGTGACTACTTCGGTGTTGTGGAACGGATTTACCGGCAACTGGTCAGGCCACAACGACGGCGATGCACTGGTAACGTACGATGAACTTGCCGACCGGTGGATCATCAGCCAATTTGCAATTGATTGCGGAACTTTTCCGAACTATACGGAATACGAACTGGTAGCTGTTTCCCAAACATCAGACCCTACAGGTGCTTACTACCGCTATGCGTTTAAATTCGATTACATGCCCGATTATCCAAAACTGGGTGTTTGGCACGATGGATATTATATCGCTGTGAACCGTTTTAATACAAACAATTCCGCTTCCCCTTTCATCGGAGCAGCTATGGGTGTGCTGGAACGCACCAAGATGCTGGCTGGTGACCCAACTGCACAAATGATTTATTATAAATCCGAAACATTGGGTGGCAGCGGTTCCGGTCTTGGATCCGACTGTTTCAGCATGCATCCCGGCGATTGTGACGGCACCGCTGCACCCGCAGGCACACCTAATTATTTTTCGTATATAAATGATGATTCATGGGGCGGAAAAGATGAACTCAGAATCTGGTCACTCAAACCTGATTGGACTACAACCGCTAATTCGGTGTGTAAATACGAATCGGCCCTGCCTGTAGCAGCCTTTGCTACTTATTCTGCTTATGCTATTTCCCAAAAAGGAGTTACATTAAAACTCGACGACCTGAGCGACAGGCTGATGCACCGCCTGCAATACCGTAATATGGGCACCTACGAAAGTATGGTAACCTGCCATAGTGTGAATTCAGGAAGCAATATTGCAGGTGTTCGCTGGTACGAATTGCGTAAAAGCGGCGCATCCTGGACAATCTACCAGCAGGGCACCTATGCTTTTGCCGATGGCAAATCGCGCTGGTTGGGCAGTGCAGCCATGAACGGCAACGGAGATATTGCCCTTGGTTACACTCTTTCAGGTTCTTCTGATTTTCCATCGATATATTTCACCGGTCGCAAGGCTACCGATGCACCGGGAACCATGACCATAGCCGAAAGTCCTATTAAAATTGGCGCTGCTTCGATGACCGGCGCCGATCGCTGGGGCGATTATGCTATGATGAGCGTTGACCCTGTTGACAATAAAACATTCTGGCATACCAACGAATATGTGGGAACTTATGGAGGCAGTTACCCATGGTCGACACGAATTGCATCCTTTATATTTGCCAATACCCCACTGGTTGCAACTCTGGCTGCAAGCAGCGTAACAGGGATCTCTGCCACGCTTAACGGCACGGTGAATCCGAACGGGTTTGCCACCGACTATTATTTCGCATGGGGTACTACTACATCCTATGGCAATGTAACCTCAACCGTATCAGCAGGTTCAGGGGCAACAGATGTACCTGTAAATGCAAACATCGCCGGATTAATTCCGGGTACTACCTACCATTACAGAATAGTCGCCAGCAACAGCGAAGGAGTGTCAAATGGCAGCGATTTTACTTTTATTGGCGGACAGGCAACAGTAACTACCTCCGCAGTTACAGCTATTACTGCAACTACTGCAACAGGCGGCGGTAACCTGACTACCGAAGGCAGCAGTACTTCTACCCGAGGTATCTGCTGGAGCACAACTGCGAATCCAACAATCACTGATGCCCATACAATCGATGGCACAGGCTTAGGTGTATTTACAAGTTCTATTACAGGACTTATTCCTGGCACTCTTTACCATGTACGTGCCTATGCATCCAACACTACAGGTACGGTTTACGGTACGGATATCTCATTTACATCCGGAGCCTTGAATGCGCCTGTGGCAACTGCCGGATCAGTAATTACTTCAAGCAGTTTTACAGCCCACTGGAACACAACTGATGGAGCTAATTCTTATAACATTGATGTTTCCTTGTTTCCATCCTTTACCGTTACCGGTGGAAGTTCCACACTTACCGAAGGATTCGATGGCGGTATCACTGCCCCGGCAGGATGGACGTTCACAAATATAGGTGCAACATATACAACAACCGGAAATTATGGTGCTGCCGCACCTTCACTTAAACTGGATGCAACCGGTGACGCCGTTGAAACATCTCTTCTCGAAACTGCAGCATCACAACTTAGTTTTTGGTGCAAGGGACAGTCGACCAACACCGAAAGCGCCTTGCTTATAGAAGGATACAACGGAAGTTCATGGGTTACCCTGGATAATTTCAAACCATTGCCTGTGGCAGCAACAACCAAAACGTATAATTCATCTTCATCGCCCGCTTTGCCTGCCAACTTTGTTAAATTCAGGTTCTCGTATTCCAAAAGCACAGGGAATCTTGCTTTGGACGATGTAAGCATTACTGCCGGCGGAAGCGTAGCTTCCTTTGTTCCGGGTTATGAAAGCCTTTCTGTAACAGGTGCAACTTTCCAAAATGTTACCAACCTTACTGCCAATACTCCTTATTATTACAGGGTAAGGGCAAAAAACGGGGCAATTTCGAGTGCCAATTCCAATGTAATTACGGTAACAACCACAAACGGAGGAACATCGCCAACACTTTTTGTCACACCTGCCACGCTGAGTGCATTCAAGTATCTGCCCGCAAATGGCCCGTCGACCTCGCAAAGCTACAACCTGAGCGGCAGCAATCTTACCGGTGCTCCCGGTGTGATAACCGTAAATGGAAGTTCCAGTTACGAAGTTTCGCTGAACAACAGTGTTTTCAGCGGAAATGTAAGTGTACCTTATACTTCAGCTATTTTAGCTGCTACGCCCATATTTGTAAGACTCAAAGCCGGACTCGGCGAAGGCAATTACAACGGCGAAATAATCGCTAATACAGGAGGCGGAGCAACAGCAGCAAATGTTGATTGCAGCGGAAGCGTAACCATGCTGCTTCCCCCGGTGGTTACTGTAGGAACAATAACGGATTTTGGCGAGCAGCCTGTTAATACGTATTCGGCTGAGAAAAGTTATACCGTATCAGGAGCTAACCTCACTTCAAATATAGAAATCGTCCCGCCGGCAGGCATAGAAATTTCAAATACTTCAGGTTCCGGTTTTGTAGTAAATCCAAATAAGCTAACCTTAATCCCGACGGGTGGAGTTATCACCGCTACAACCATCTATGTTCGTTTTGCACCAGTTGCCGGACAGAGCTACAGCGGAAATATAACACATACAAGTGCCGGCACGGATGTACAAAATGTTGCGGTAAACGGTACAGGTGTTGTATTGTCTGCACCCCAGGTTGTAATCAGCCAGGTATACGGAGGCGGTGGAAATAGCGGAGCCACTTTTACAAATGATTTTATTGAACTCTTTAACCGGGGAACATCAGGTGTGAACCTCAGCGGATGGTCCGTTCAATATTCTTCTGCTACAGGAACATCATTTTCGAATAAAACAGACCTTCCGAATATCACTTTAGCGCCAGGTCAATATTGTCTGATCCAGGAAGCTGCAGGAAGCGGAGGAACGACAGCTCTCCCAAGCCCGGATGTTATAGGCAGCCTGGCTATGTCTGGAACTGCAGGTAAAGTGGCCCTGGTTAGTAATAATACAGCATTAACCGACGGTTGTCCAACCGGAACCAACATTATAGATTTTGTGGGTTACGGACTCACCGCCAATTGTTTTGAAGGAACAGGACCTACTCCGGCTCCAAGCAATACAGCAGCTGTTATCCGGATTTCCAATGGCTGCACCGACAACAACCAGAATGCCACCGATTTCGTATCGGGAACACCGGCACCAAGAAATACCTTGTCACCTCTGAATGTTTGTTCAGTTCCGTCACCAATCCTAACTGCAACACCTGCGACACTGTCAAATTTTAACTACATTGCAGGCAGCGGTCCATCAGCAGCTCAGAGTTATAACCTGGGAGGCAGCAATCTTACAGGCGCTCCCGGTGTAATTACAGTTTCCGGTAGTACAAACTATGAGGTATCAATAGACAACAGTATTTTCAGCAATACTGTTACCGTTCCATTTACAACGTCGACCTTAGCCAGCACACCTGTGTATGTAAGGCTGAAAGCCGGTTTGAGCACTGGATCCTATAATAATGAACTGGCAGCAAACGCCGGTGGCGGTGCTGCTAATGTTAATACAAGTTGTAGCGGTACTGTGATGGCGTCTCTTGCTTCTCCATTAGCTATTGCTGCCTCAAACTTAACCACCAATAGTTTCACCGCAAACTGGAATGCCTCCACCGGCGCAACCGGGTACCTCCTGGATGTAGCCACTGACAATGCCTTTGCCAGCACAATTGCCGGCTACAACAATCTGAATGTGGGCAATCTTCTTACCTACGGCGTATCCGGCCTCACTGATAATCTGCCTTATTATTTCCGCGTAAGGGCTACGCTTGCCGGTGCTGTAAGTGATAACTCGAACATGGTTATGGCGACTACACTTCCTTTAAACACTGGTTTCAATTTTGATGAAAGTGCACAGTCCGATGCTTATAGCTTCCAGAAAACTGTATTCGTAAACATTAAAGACAATGCCAAGGGTGAAATTCTCATATACACTGTAGGCGGGAAACTGGTTTTCTCAACACAGGCTGTGCAGGGTATCAGCCGGTTCTACCTGAATATGCCCGGAGTTTATGTTGTGAAAGTAATCACATCAAAAGTAAATATGGCAAAGAAAGTGGTGATCAAGTAAAACTGACCAGGTTTCTGTTTCCATAAAAAAAGCCTTCTTGCTGATGCAGGAAGGCTTTTTAATGCCTGGTTAAAAAAACATTGTTATGTAATACTTCAACTTTTCAATTGGGAGCAGTGAAACCTTTCGTTTAATACAGAGAAATGTTAAGCCCTTCAAGGGTTTAAAACCCTTGAAGGGCTCGCCTGGCAACTGACAAATTATAATTTCAACCCTTTATTCGCATGATTTATAAAGATCATTCCGGGAATTCCAAAATATTTGATAAAGCTTTTTATCACTTCGGGTTTAATGAATTTTTGCTCTGTTAGAAACAGGAAAACTCTACCTTTGTCTTAAGAATGGATTCTGCAAAAGGAATGCATGATTTGCAACTTGTATATTTCAACTTATCTATAAACACTGTTTTACCGAAGCTTATCCCTTGAATGAAAAACAGCATTAATTTTCACTCATGACTCATTTCTTAAAAAGACTTAATCCCTACTTAATTCTGTTTTTTATAGTTGTTTTGGGTTACTGGCAGGTTTCGCTGCTTGCTTATTCCTTCAAGTGGGATTTAATTGATGTAGTTTTCCCTTTCCGGTTTCATTTTTCCGAGTGCATACAATCCGGCTGTTTCCCTTTCTGGAATCCATACCAGCAAACGGGCACCCCTTTTTATGCAGATTTACAGGTACCTACTTATTACCCGGAATTACTGTTTACAAGCATTTTTACCGGTTATGGAATTTACATAATGCATTTCCTCTTTATTGGATATGTATTTATTTCAGCTGTTGGAATGAGCAAACTATCATTCCATTTTAACAACGACCGCTTAGCCTCGCTATTCGCTGGCATTGCATATTCCTTTAGCGGTTTCATTATAGGGCATGGCCAGCATTTCTTTCTGCTGGTTGGAGCTGCATGGATTCCTTTCGCATTGCTGTATTACATCAAACTACTTCAAAACAAAAGATTGATTGATGGACTGAAAACGTCTGTCTTTCTTTTTCTGCTTTTCAGCGGGGGATACCAGGCTTTGTCAATTATCACAATCTATCTGTTTGTTTTGTTGTTCATATTCTTTTCATACAAAGATATTTCACAAAGAAGATACAAGGATTTTTTTTCTTCAATCAGGCTAAATCTTTATACTGTCATACTTCTCACGGCACTTTGCCTTCCCCTGATAGTATCTACGATCGAAGTGCTTTCGACTGTCGACCGGCTTAAATCGGGAGTTAGCCTGAGCACAGCATTAGGTTTCGGGCAAAGTATACACTCCATCCTTTCATTTATCCTGCCTTTTACAACGCTTAAAAACGATGCGGTTTTTGGAGCAGATGCTTCCATGACCAACCATTACATCGGTTTGATTCTCCTCGTATTCCTGATCCCGGCCTTATTGCAAAAACGCACTCAACTGGAATACCTGATCCTGTTTTTCGGCATTATCATTTTTGCTTCTTCGTTTAATACTTTTCCGCTAAGGGGATTTATGTTCGAATATATTCCCTTTATGAATATGTTTAAAAATGCAGCCTATATCCGTGTTTTCGGACTTCTGGCCTTTATTTTGATTTCGTCAAACTACCTGGCATATTTCCGGAATCATATCGAAACAGAGAGAAAGAAAGTAATCATTTCGGCAGCGGTTATTTCAGTTACTGTTCTATTCTTCCTGGTATTTTCTGTTATTAAGATTTCTAAAAACGACCTGCAGGCCATCTTTCATAAGAACAGTTTACAGGGATTTACTGAAAACATGACTTTTTACCAGCAAATGTTTTTTCAGGCTTTTTTTCAATTGATGGTTTGTGGTGTAATTCTTCTGATACTTATCAAAATCAGAATATTCAAACAGCCGTTTTACCTCTTATTGGTCGTTTCTGTCGTCGAAATATTTATGGCTTCACAACTCAATATGTTTCATACGGTTGTTGATGCAAAATCAACACCTTACCAGATGCGCAAGGATTTATCATTATATCCGGACCATTTCCCTATACCAACCGACGATAAAATAATCTTTAACGACACACAACACGCTTCTGTTCCGCCTTTCTGGAGGAATACCTATATTTTCTCAAAACAAATCAGTTTTGATGCTTTTTCTTCCTTCGAATTAAAAACCTACAGCCAGTTAAATTACAAGTTTCTGAACCTCCGCAAAGCAGCGCTGAACAACCATTTATTGTATTTCTCGGATACGATTTTGCCAGTTAATCAATTTAACGACAGCAGCATCAATTATCTGAAACATTCGAAGTTGCTGTATTTTTCGGAGAAGGACTACAATACCCTGTCAAAACTCGCTGTCACATCATATAGTGCTGACAGGGCAACTATCAGCAAGTTTTCGCCAAACAGGATTACCGTAGAAACCACTACCCGGAATGATCAGTTTCTCACCATGCTCCAGACAAATTTCAAAGGCTGGCATGCCTTTATCGATGGTAAAGAAACGCCGGTTTATACCTCCAACTTTAATTACCGGACTATTTTTCTTCCGGAAGGAAATCATAAAGTTGTGTATGAGTTTAAAAACAGTACAATTGTAGTATTGTATATCTTTTCGAATATACTGTTTGTTATCTGCATTTTGGTTTTACTATGGATTTGGTTAAACAACAGAAAGTATCAGGGAAAGATTAAATATGTTGTCATGCTGGTTATTTTACTGATAATCGCTTTCTTTTTATTTAAGCGGATTTCCTATAAAGATCCCGGCCTTAATATGAAACAAATTTATAAGGAACGATGGAAAAGTGAGAACGCATTATTTCATTACCAAACTGACTTTGAGTCATTATCGCCGGGAACCGGCCATGGTGATTCACTGATCGTTTTCTCAGGTAAAAAAAGTTTTAAAGCAGATTCAACCACTGAGTTTATCCCAATTGTGGAAATTATAAATTCAAAAGTAAAACTGAAAGAAGGAACCCTGGTGGTAAAGGCCAAAATATATCCCGGATCGTACATTGAAGCTTTAATTGTGAGCGATTTAGACCGCGGAAGTGAATACAGGGATTACAATGCAGGCAAAATAGAAACCCAGATCGAGAAAACTAACCAATGGAACGATATCATATATTTCAAAAACTTCTATAATTTAAAAGAAGATGATGTTATTAAGATATTCATCTGGAACCTGAATAAAGCAAGCTTCAGGATTGACGATATAAGGGTTGATTTTTACAGATAAAACCAGGTGAACCTAACCTGGACAGCCAAAACAAAAAAAGATTTGAATAATGAATATCGAACAAGGAATATCGAATAATGAAGTAAAAAAACCTAAATGGAATTGAATAAATAATAATGATGATTGCAGAACTAATTTTATAGCTTCATAACTTCGTAATTCATTATTCCTTGTTCATTATTCGATATTATAAAATTAGTTTGAAATATGCTGCCAAAAAAATACGCGAATATTGTTGTTAAGGCGCTAAAACAGAAAAGCCTTCCCTGTTTCCGGAGAAGGCTTTTCAGAATTAAGATATAACTTATTTCCCGCACCAGGCGCTTACTTCTTCGAGGCGAAGCGAAGGAATTTCAAGTTTCAGTTTTTTGCGTAGTCCGCTCAGTTCGTGAAGCAATTTATTCGGGTTGGCTTCTTTGAGGTCTGCCGGAAACTTGATTCCAGCCTTGCGTAAAACAGGCACCCAATCTGCCGCAATTCCTAATACAACAAACTCTTCATCGGATACTCCTGTAACGGCATTTGCTTTCTCAGGCCTCATCTGCGGGAAAAACAACACATCCTGAATCGAAGGCTGGTTGGTCATAATCATGGTGAGGCGATCGATGCCGATACCAAGGCCTGCAGTAGGAGGCATTCCATATTCGAGTGAGCGGAGAAAATCTTCGTCGAGCACCATCGATTCGTCGTCGCCGCGCTTGCCCAGTTCGAGCTGCTCTTCGAAACGCGCACGCTGGTCGATAGGATCATTCAGCTCGCTAAAGGCGTTACAAAGTTCCTTTCCGTTGCAAATGGCTTCGAAACGCTCAACCAGCCCGGGTTTGCTACGGTGTTTTTTGGCCAGGGGCGACATCTCGACCGGGTAATCGGTAATAAATGTAGGCTGAATGAGGTTGGGCTCGGCAGTTTCGCCAAATAACTCATCAATGAGCTTGCCTTTGCCCATGCTATCGTTGGTTTCAATATTAAATTTTTTGCAGGTAGCACGAAGTTCGTCTTCTGTCATCTCCGAAATATCGACACCGGTAAAATGCTGAACCGCTTCGAACATAGTATAGCGTTTCCAGGGACGTTTGAAATCAATTTCCTTATCCCCTACCTGTACCTTGGTTTTTCCGTGCAAATCGATGGCAATGCGTTCGACCATTTCCTCCACGGCATCCATCATCCATTCGTAGTCTTTGTAGGCCACGTAAAGCTCCATCTGTGTAAACTCAGGATTATGAAACCTGTCCATCCCTTCGTTGCGAAAGTCTTTCGAAAATTCGAATACACCATCGTAACCGCCAACAATCAACCTCTTAAGATACAGTTCATTGGCAATGCGCATATACAGGGTCATGTCGAGGCTGTTGTGATGGGTTGTAAACGGACGTGCTGCCGCTCCGCCATACAATGGCTGTAAAATAGGCGTTTCAACTTCGAGGTATCCTTTGCTGCTCAGGAAGTTACGCATGGTATTTACAAGCCGGGTGCGTTTAACAAATACTTCGCGAACCTCAGGATTAACAATCATGTCGACATAGCGCTGGCGGTAACGGACTTCAGGATCGCTGAAAGCATCAAAAACCTGATCGTCTTTTTCTTTCACTATAGGCAGCACACGCAATGATTTGCTGAGTAACTTCAACGATTTCACATGAATGGATATTTCACCCATCTGTGTGACAAATACATAACCGCTTACGCCGATGATATCGCCTATGTCCATGAGCCGCTTGAACGCAATGTTGTAAAGTGATTTGTCTTCGCTTTCGCAGATATCGTCGCGCTTTATATATAGCTGTATACGCCCGGTACTGTCCTGCAGATCAACAAAAGAGGCAGCGCCCATGATGCGGCGCGTCATAATGCGGCCGGCAATGCTTACATCCTGGAAGGCATGTTGATTATCGGGGTTGTAGTCGGCAAGTATTGCCTGTGCTGTAACATTTATAGGAAAACTTTCGGCCGGGTAGGGATTTATACCCAGTGCCGCCAGTTCGGTTAATGAATTACGTCGTATTTGTTCCTGTTCGCTAAATTCAAGTTGCATTTTGAAATTTTTTGCAAAGATAGGAAATAGCCGTGACTGTAAAAACATCCACTTTAGTAGAGTTTACATTGTATCAATTGAAATTGTAAAGGACCGGAAGGATAGGTTGAATGGCGCTAACCAGAGATTATATGGCAGGCATCAGAAAATAAGATGCGAGCCAACCGGAGATTTATTTCCGAATAACCTGCATGGTAGCTGAGGACCTGTTGTTGTTTACTTTCAGCAAATATACTCCCTTACTGTATGCCGAAAGATCTATTTCCGCTTCTGACTGCCGGGCTTTGAATGTAACAGTTTTAAGTTTCTTCCCTCTGATTTCAAACAGTTCAATTATTCCATTTCCCTCATTGGAACCTGAAAGATCAATAAATGCCTTTGCTGAAGTCGGATTCGGATATACCCGTAATTTATTTTTGGCAGTAGCCTCCTTTATGCCTACGGTCCTGATTCCTGTTGAGTACCAAACGCCCCATTTTGCACCCAAAATCAGTGGAGTTGCATTTCCTGTTGGATGAATTTTATCCGGTTGCATCGAAATTTCTTTTACAACCTCATCAGTTCCTGCCGTAGCATTAAATATTATTTTATCATCAGTTTTCGAATAGTTCGGATATCCAAGCTTGTCGCCGTTGTTATATACTGCACCAACATCACCTGTTTCAAGGTTAACGGAAAGGATGGTAATCTCACTTGTTGCAGCAGAATTATCGATGTAATCGAATGCCGCGATATAGGGGGAATTTTTTGCAAAGGAAGGATTTCCAATGCTTACATTCTCAGGCAGGTTTGTGAATATTTTGAAAACAGAGCCATCAGCCCAATCGCCGGTTGAATTGTCCCATACCTTTATAAAACTTACATCCCAGTAATCGGTAGGCTGTCCTGAATTATTATTGAACTGATTATACGCATCATACATAATATATTCGCCATCGAAAGTCCACTCAAGTGCATCGGCATAAAGCACATTATCCGTTTTTATTCCGGTTTGCGTTCCCGGATTATATAAATGGAAAAATGCCCATTCCTGTTTCTGAAAACTGTAAACCCATATGGCTGAATCCTGCTCCGTGGTAACGGCTGCAATTTTATTCCCATCTTTTGAAACTGCTACATTTCCCCAAATTGTTTCATTCTGAATCTCAAATTCATCGTACGATGGTGAAAGATCGATAGCATGAATGGTTCGGTCGCCAGCAACGAAAACAGCGGTGCTTCCATCGTCCATTACACTTGGGCGGCTATTAACAACAGTTTGCGACAGCGGGGTAAACGACGAAGCATTTGTAGTTGACTTATACAATGAATTTGCATCAAACGGATCCGTATTTACCAGCAATATAAAGTCGGAGCCGGGATTTACCGGCAATTGATTTTCAACGTTTGTTGCTGACCCATCTGTAATTCCAACCTGATCGAATGCACTCATGGCGGCAGTAACTTCAGGTGAACTATTACCATAAAGATCCTTGGCAGCTTGTATAACAGTAAGCCTGAGGTCGATGAATTGTGAAGAGCGTGTGAGATAATTAAATAATGCCCTGTAGAAAACCTTTTCAGCCTTTTCGCGGGTTACCTGGGTAGCATACAGGTAATATGCATAATTCGGAATTCCGCTATTGATATGCACTCCTCCATTGTCGCCGGAGCCCTTATAAATTTCATTCATATGCGCGGGTTGCCACGAAGGCGAATTTATTCCCGTTCCTCCATTGTGCGGATTCGACATATCGCGAAGCGCACCGGATGGATAACCTGTAGCGGTTGATTTTATCACATCCTCTCCTATTTTCCAATCTTCGCGATCGAGCATAGCGCCGGAGATATCGGCAAAACTTTCATTCAATGCTCCCGATTGACCCTGGTATTCAAGGTTTGCAGAGTTCCCTACAACTGCGTGCCCGAGTTCATGTGCGCCCACATCAAGTCCTCCCGACAAAGGCTTAAAAGTGCTTCCGCCGTTCCCGAAAAAAGCTGCAGCACCGTTCCAAAAAGCATTTTCCATACTGCTGCCATCTTCGTTGGTAATATTGATAATCAAAGGAATGTTGCACCCTTTATTGTTAATTGAATTC
This sequence comes from Bacteroidales bacterium, assembly GCA_038213495.1. Taxonomy (GTDB): domain Bacteria; phylum Bacteroidota; class Bacteroidia; order Bacteroidales; family UBA4417; genus UBA4417. The sequence goes on along the minus strand of JBBQSY010000027.1, from coordinate 6,976 downwards.
CAGCCATGGGTGTTTTTATAATATTCGTAGGTAACAGTAGCAACATATTGAGTTGAAACAGCTTTGGCCGGCCAGGAATTCAGGCTTGCGGAAGTTACGAGCGAGGCGGCAAAATTTGCACCGGTTGATGTATTGTTTGCATCATACGTTGATATCATTCCGCTTTTGGTCTGGGCATTGTACATTGGCCGGGATAAGTCAGCGAGATAATAGGTTCCGCTTTGCAGGAAGGCATGGAAACTACGGCTGACCCCATTCAGATCAATACCGGAAGCAGTAACATCACCATCACTCTGGGTGTTGTTATAAAAATGTATGATTTCACCAGTTTTAGCGTCAATAAAATATTCCCAGCGCTCAACCAGGTTAGGGCGAACGGTAAGATGCCATGTGAGCCTTTCGGATTTTAATAAATCGTTGTTGTGATAAACCACAACCTCAGCTTCAGGACTGTTATACTTCAAAAAAGTCTTTTCTTCGGGAAGCAATTCCCGAAATGAGGTTCGTGTTTTAATATCGCTGATTGCCTGTTGGCTGGCAAATGATTCTGCAATTAAAGGTACAACTGAATTCAGTGAAGGTGTCGGGTAACTGTTCCCATTTAAAATATCAATATTCCCGTTACGTTTATGCAGGTATATTTCGCCGCCATAGACTGGAATTCCCATGAACTTCTGAGCCAGTTTAATATGTTGCATTCCGAGTTCGTCGTAATATGAATTTATGATCTCAAACTCTGAAGCCGGATCAGAAATTTCCATAACTTGTTTCAAAGCTGTAAGATATTCAATGGATTGCTCCTGATCTGAAACGGCTTTACCGGCTAATTTGGCGGATGAAGGAAGACGTCCTTCAACAAAAATGAGCCTGCCATCAGCATTAAACCGCGGGTTCGAAAATACCTGCCGATCTAATTTCACGGCATTGAAACTTGCGCGTAAAGGCTGAAACTGTGATTGCGGAGGATTAAGTCTCCGGCTGGCAGTATTCAATGGCCGGACTGCCTGCGGAAGCCCGATTGTTTTACCCGGCAGCTTTTTCTTAACCGAAAAAGGATTGTTCTGCGCCTGAATCAGCACAGTGGTATTTATCAATACCAATACTAAAAGCAGAGTAGATATTTTTTTCATAAATCAGGATTTTATTTAACAACAGTATTCAATTGGGTATAAAAGTCTTTTATTTCGCCGGGTACAGAAAAGTTTGCATCGCCCCATTTAAACTCCGTTGAATCACCGGTTATAGTATATTTAATAAACCAGGTCATATTCCCCGGGTGATTAAATGCAGGCTGACTTATTTTGATTTGGCCGGCCTTTGCAAATATTTCACGGGTTTCCTTTTTTCTGAGTTTTTTTACCTTGCTTTGTGATTTATTGGGAAGAATGTTAAAAACGCTGCCATCCTTATGAATTTCAAAACTTACATACATCCCCGTAAAGCCACCTCCGCTTCCAAAAATCAGTTTTTCGCTTTTTGCCTCATTTGCTACCTTGCCGGAAGATGAACAGGCGGTAAACAAAGCAAGTATACAAACGGAAAGAAGTATTCGTGTAATCATAAAAACGAAGATATTTGTTACTGAAATCCGATTTAGCTAAGTGATAAACAACTCTTTAGTGAAAACGTTTGATTAAAGACCATTTAAATTGAAAAATTTCCAATCAACTACAATGATTAATGTCAAACAGAACATGAAACCCGTAATCCGTAATACAAATCAACAATCTTAGTTCAGGCCTGCATTTTGTTTTTTACATAACAAATATACTGCATTGCTACCTAAATGGAATCATGTAAAAACAGGATATTACATATTTGTTTGTCAATACCGGAATACTCCATTGGTTTTCTGTAAAATAAAAAATAAGCGGGAATTTTAATTTTCAGAGACCTTTTATGAAAACAGTTGTTTTCAATCATATAAATCAACCCCGTTCTCGCGCATCTTACTTTCTGATGCGTGCGCCAGAGTGTTCTTTATGCCTTTTAAATGCACAAACTATCAATAAATACCATTTGGGTTCAAACCATATTATCTATTAAGTTTTTAGCTTTACTCTCAAGCAGATACTTTGAGAGCCGGCCATGAATCTGCTATTGATTGGGATGGTACCGGCACGCATCATAAAATAAGATGCTCGCCAACCGAGGATGACGATTACAGGTTATTTACTACCCATTCAACTGCTTTTTCGGCATGAAGCCTTGTGGTATCAAATACCGGGATAGTTACATCCGAAGCTGAAATGAGCAACGGGATTTCCGTACATCCCAAAATCACACCTTCTGCACCTGACTTTTCAAGATTCTTAATTATTGATTTAAACACTTCCCTTGATTCGGCTTTTATCACTCCATGAACCAATTCACCATATATGATTTTATGCACGTTTTCTCTTTCCTGTTCATTTGGGATAATCACTTCAATCCCAAACTTGTCGGCAAGTACTTTTTTATAGAAGTCTTTTTCCATGGTAAATTTAGTTCCCAGCAGCCCTACTTTTTTAAGGGAACATTTCCTGATCTCCATTCCTGCAGCTTCTGCAATATGAAGAAACGGTATTGAAATATTATCGGTGATTGCCTGACTGCATAAATGCATGGTATTGGTGCACAGAACTATAATGTCAGCTCCTCCCTTTTCGAGCCGTTTGGCGGCATCGGCCATAATTATATCCAGTTCGTCCCATTTTTCCTCATGTTGCAGTTTTACAATTTGATCAAAATCAACTGTATACATAAGGCTTTGGCATGAATGGAATCCACCCAGTAATTCATTTGCCTTTTTGTTTATGAGCTCATAATATACAATGGAGGATTCCCAGCTCATTCCTCCTATTAATCCGATTGTCTTCATAAAACTTTTGATAACCTAAAATGTAAGCAACTTTTTGTTTGATTTTAAAATTTCTGTTAACGGCACGCCCATATATTTAACGTCAATTCCAAGTTTGGCGAGTTTCTCAGATACACCATACTGATCGGCACAGGCTTTACAGGCTTCGGTTTTAACACCGGCTTTCATCAGTTTTGCAAGCGATTCCTGGATCTCTGTATTTTCAGAAGCCAGTTTGGCTGAAGGTCCCCACACAATCAATTCAACCTGGCTCCACCAGCCATTCTGCTTCGCAGCATTTGCATACATGAAAACCATTTTCAGCGCTACATCGGGGTCGCCGCTTGTCCACAAAATACAAAGGGTGTCGGGTCCGACAGTTTTTTTCTCAGTTTGTGCCATCGTTTTATAACTTATAAGGTTAAACAGTAAAATTACTGTAACTAAACATACTTTTCTCCACATAGTTCTGAGCTGGATTAAATGTGTAACAATATAATTATTTCCTTAATTGGCGTGTATACAATTTAATGATGTCTTAAGGCAAATCATTGCTTCAGGCGTTTTCGCATCATAAGTGCTACTCCTGCCATGGAGACAAGTCCACCAAATATCTGAACCGGGGTAGGCAGACTACCAAAAAACAGAAAGGCTCCGACCAACACAAATAAACCGGTGGTACTCTGAACAATCGCTGCCCTCGAAGCTTCAATAAATTTAAGGGCTGAATATTGAAATATGGAAGTCAGAAAAGGTCCGACAAAAGAACCTGCCAAAATATACAGGAAAGCATGTGTGGGAATTCTAAATGTATGTTTTTCGGCAAACATAAAGATAAGTGCAAATAATGCCAGGAAAATGGACCTGTTTATTGACAGTACTACCGGGCTGATTTCACGAATATGCTTTTTGGCGGTTATGGTTCGGACTGCATAAAATGATGTGGAAAGCAACATTAAGCCGGAAGCCGCAGTAAAAAAACTGCCTGCTGATGTTGCCCGTAAACTGATGATAAAGGCTCCCGACAGCGTGAGGATGGCACCCGCAAAAGCGACCTTGCCAAATCTCTCGCTCAGCAATACAAACCCAAATACGGTTACAAAAAGATACTCAAGGTTACGGAGAAATGAGGGTATAGCAGGATTGGGTGAAACCTGAATGGCAGCATAAAAAGAAGTAGTAGCAACTATTTCAATCAGTCCGATGTACAATAAAGTCAGGTAATCCTGCCTCGTAAATGACTTTATCCTGAAACCGCCTCGTGGATGGACTGCCATCATTCCGTTCCAGAAAATGGCTATAAGAAACCACCAGAAACCAAACTGGGGCAGGCTTATTTCGTTAAGCGCAGCTTTACTGAAAAGGTAAACCAACGAACCGCAAATAGTAGCGATTAAGGCATAGAGGTAACCCCGGTTTGCTTTGGTCATTTATATTTTCAAAAGTAAAAGCCCCAAATTTACTGATATGTAAGGATTATGGCACATCTATGCTTAATTAATTTCTCCAGTTCCCGCCCATCTTATTTTCTGATGCGCGCGGCAGAGTGTACTTTGCGTTTTTCAAATGTACAAACTATCAATAAATACCATTTGATCTCTAACAATATTATTCCTAAAGTTTTTAACTTTATTGTACAGGCACGCATCAGGAAATAAGATGCGCACCAACCGGGGATGATACTATGCAAATACTCCTTAACTTTGAAGCCGGCTAAAAATCCAGAATGAACCCAAAGATTTCAATTCACCTGAAAAGGATGTTTTCAAAACCGTGGCAGGTAATCCTGGCAGCTATTTTCATTTTTCTTCCTCTGATTTTCATCGGCACCCACACCAGCCACGACTGGGGTGACGATTTTGCTCAATATATACACCAGGCGGTCAATGTTGTAAATGGAATTCCGCAATCGGAAACCGGTTATATTTATAACGACCTGAATCCGGGCATAGGCCCGAAAGCATACACTATGGGGTTTCCGTTTCTGCTGGCTCCTGTATACGCGGTTGCAGGCAACAACATAGAGTCTTTTATCATTCTGATCTCACTTCTGTACATCGTGTTGGGTGTATTGATAATTGTTTTCTACCGCCGGTATTTCTCGTGGATTACCGCCTTGGTTCTGGCAATTGTTTTTATGTACAACCCGCAGATGATTTTGTTTAAAAGTGAGGTGATGTCGGATATCCCTTTTACTGCTTTGCTGGTGTTAAACTTTATACTTTATCACAAATTAAAACCAGGAAACCTTAAGCAAATATTCATACTGGCCTTACTAACCGGATTTTTACTTACCCTGCGACCGGTTGGGATTGTTTTTATGGCAGCTATACTCACAGAGCAGTTTGTTTTTTTCATCCGGAGGAAAATCAAAATCAAGGATTTTTTAATAATCGTCGGGCCCATCATCCTGATTCCTGTGCTGGTATATTATATAATCAACGTAAGCATCTTTAAAATCCCCTCAGGCGGAGGATTACACGACTACCTCATATTCTTTGATCCGGCTATTTTATTTAACACTATCTCCGAAAACCTTGCACACTATGCTGAGGCGTTACGATATCTGTATGTGCCCCAGTCGGGAATATTAATGGGGTTTTCCTTAGTATTGGGTTCGGTAATGGTAACCATGACAGTGACCGGATTTTTGAAACGCATGCTGCAGGGGCCTGAGGCGGTTGAATGGTTTACTGTTTTCTATATGATTGTATTACTTGGTTATCATTATAGTAATTCAGCAACCAGGTTAATGATACCACTGGGATTCCTGTTTCTTTTTTATGCCACTACAGGTCTTAAAACTAATCATCTTTTGCCGGGGGTTCCGGCCCGGAAAAAGACAATTGCTATTGGGATTATGATCATGATATTATATGTGCCCGGAATAATAAATATATCCCGTTCTTATGGCAACACTGTTGAAGGACCGCAAAAGCTAACTGCAGTTGAAACCTTTGAATATATCAATAAAAATGTGCCTGCCGAAGCTGTGGTGGTATTTGCCAAGCCACGCGCACTTGCATTGTATGCCGGCTGCCAAAGCGTGGCTGACCCCCAGACTCCTGATCCTACACAGGTCCACAAGCAGGTTATAGAGGCTAATGCTTCTTACATCCTTATTTACAATAAGCTTACTAATGAAGAGATGCAGCGTTATACGCGGGTGATGCAGAGCCGACTTACGAAGTTGTTCGAAAACAAAGATTTTGTGCTTTACAGGATCAATCCTGTCAGTCGTTAAGCACATCGCTTAGTACCCGAACCGATTTTATTTCCTTAAAGGCAGGAATGTGAATCCTGAAATATTCAAGCATTTTCAACAGCAACTCACTGCGTGTGGCATGATCGGTTTTTACACTGATTACACCGGCATTAAGTACTGTGAGTACTTCGGAAAGGCTGCCGGTAAGCGGTGGCGATAAATAATACGGATGATCGGGTGGATGGGGGCAGAAATTCCCTCCTTCCATATCAAAATACGGGGAAGTGGTGCTGTAATTGTTGTGAGGATCAAAACCAAGGAATTGTGTAAGTCCGATAGTAAACGCCAGCGGAAACCCGGCAATGGAACCGGTTGCTCCATCCAGGTTCAGAATAGCATCTTCGATAAAACCATATAAATCAGGATCGGTCATCTGAGAAGAAATGGAGCGTGTAAGCAGTTCGCTGATATAAATACTAACGGCGGTTTTAGCCATATCCGTTGCTATGCCGTTGAGCTGGAATTCACATGTTGCATCACGCATTACACTCATGCCTTCCCCTTCTTTGTGGTTGGCCACAAGTTGTATTATCGAAAGTGGAGCAAAAAGATTCCGTTTTATCCTGGCGCTTTTTTTACGCACGCCTTTTACGATATAGGTCTGCAACCCAAGTTGCTCACTATAAATGCGGGCAATAATACTGGTTTCGGAATAATCAAAGCAATGAAGCACTATGCCTTTGGTGGAAAGTATCATATTATGTTTTGATAATTTTAAAAAAAGGCTGGAAGTCGGGAGACCGGAGTCGGAAGACTGAATTTGGATATTCAGCACTTATCAGTAAGCGGGATATCCGTATTCAGATCCGCATTTTACTTTCCAAAATCCAAAATAAAAACCGTATTCATCCTCCTTTACGCTTCATCCGCTT
>JBBQSY010000026.1:0-37925 GCA_038213495.1 Bacteroidales bacterium | reverse complement strand
GTTTTCAATTCATTATTTTTACCCCTCTGCCCTGCGGGCATCTCCCCTTTTAAAAGGGGAGAACCCTTCGAACATAATTTGTTCCTTGAGTTCGCCTATTAATCTGATAAAAATCATTTCTCACTATTTCAATGTATTTCAATTTGTTTCAATGTATTTCATGTTTATAAGTTAGTTCCCGTTTGTGCCATTGTTAAATGGTGGTTGTCTATTCACTATTCGTTATTCACTCTTTCAAACCACTTCGGCCACAACAAAAGTACTTCCTCCGACTAAAACCAGGTCGTTAGAACCTGCTGCCTGCTGTGCCGAATTCAGCGCTTCGTTCACACTCTTGTATGCTTTTCCCTTTAAAGATAATTTCCCGGCCATTTCTGCCAGTTCCGTGGCATCCAATCCGCGTGGAATATCAGCCTTGCAGAAATAATAACTTGCTTCACGCGGAAGCATATCAAGTATGGTGCGAATATCTTTATCATTCACAACACCTATAACGAAATGGAGTTTATAATGCGGTGTCAGGGCAACCTGCTCCAGTACTTCACGTATTCCATCCGGATTGTGGGCTATGTCGGCAATGGTAAGCGGGTTGCCGGAAATAGTCTGCCAGCGACCCATCAGTCCCGTGTTTTTTATCACTTTTCGTATACCCGCAACAATATTCTCTTTCTTAATTTTTAGCCCGGTTTGCTGTATCTTTTCGAGTGTGCAAATTACAGTAGCCAGGTTTTTTAACTGGTATTTTCCCGAAAGGGGTGAAGCCAGTAAATAATTTTGACCTGAAGGAGATGAAATGAATTCTGCCCTCAGCAATGGCTGCTTAGGTTTAGTAAAAACTGCCTGGTTTATCCGGACATCCTGGTCAGCAAAAGTAATTTCGGACATACATCTGGCTGCGGATCTGATAAAAACCGGTTTTGTCTCCGGCTGCGTTTCGCCGATAACAACAGGAATTCCCTCTTTGATAATGCCGGCTTTTTCAACAGCAATTTCTGCAAGTGTGCTGCCCAGGAACTGAGTGTGATCAAGCCCTATATTGGTGATCACAGTAATAACCGGATTTACAAGGTTGGTGGAATCAAGCCGGCCTCCCATGCCGGTTTCGATCACGGCGATGTCGATTTTCTCCTTTGCAAAATACCATGCGGCCAGGGCGAATGTCCATTCGAAAAACGAAGGCTGTATCACGTTAAACTCATCCCTGTGCTTCATTACAAACGATGTAACCTCACTTTTGCGTATCATCCGTCCGTTCACCTTAATCCGTTCGCGGAAGTCCTTAAGGTGAGGAGAAGTAAAAAGTCCGGTCTTATAACCCGCTTCCTGCAAAACAGAGGCTAAAAAATGAGATGTCGATCCTTTGCCATTTGTGCCCGCAATATGGATGCTACTGAAATCCTGCTGAGGATTGCCAAGAATTTTACACAGTGCCCGTGTAGTATCCAGGTCAGCCTTGTAGGCCGCCGCACCTATACGGTGAAACATAGGCAGCTGGCTGAAAAGATAGTCTAACGTTTGGCGGTAGGTCATTGGGTAAGGATGGCTTTCGTATAGTTTTTGATTTGAAAATTAGTTTTGAGCTTAATTTTTTAAAGAATCATTCATCTTTTTAACTTATCCGTTATCCTTGCAACTATTGTATCCCATTCCGGAAAGTCTTCTCAAATACAGTAGCATTCACACTGATATTCAACCCATAACTGAAGTCGTTCCGCCTGCGCTGCATATCATAATTGGATTCAAGACGAAATCCGAAATTGACTCCTTTCATAATATCATGACCAACAAGTAGTTTTGATGTGATGAGATCTCTTTTTTCGCCGACATACCAGTCGTTGAATTGCGAAACGGATTGAAAAAGATAATCGCCCATTGGCGTAAAGAAATATTCGCCATGAAACCAGCCTGCGCTGAGTTTGGCCCAGTCGTTTTCGAAAGTCAGGGTATTCTGCAATGCGAATCCTGATTCGTATGGGATGGTATTGGTTTGGGATAACTCGAGCGCCTGTATGTAATATGAAGAGATCGTAAGCTTATTCAGTGCTTTTAGTCCCGGCAAAAATGCATAGCTCAGCCCGGCAGCCAGGTTTGCCCTCGACTGCAAAGGACTGTCCGAATTATCGACCTGCCCTCCGAAGTGGTGTATAATGCTTTGAAAATGAGCGCTAAAGCCTCTGTTTTTCGTTAAATCATTAAATGAATATGTGGCCAGCAAACCACCGGTTATAATTTCCTGGTGTGCTTCGCCGGGAAGCAGGAATTTTTCCCAATCCATAAAAAGATCGGTATGCAACCTGTTTCTGTTTATAAGGATCTGTACTCCGTATTCCGGATTTTTAATAAAATAGTTGTCAGTGTTGTAAATGGGTTCAATGTATCCGTGTTTCAATTGTCCGTCCAGTTGCCCGATAATGAGCTGTGCATCTGGCCGGAACCTGTATTTTGCCCTGATTACCGGAAGCGATTGATTAAAACCATCCTGGCCATAATAATGCTTCAGGTACCAGCCGCCGCTCAGGCTGAATGTGTTGCTCAGCGACCAGGTAACTTCGGGTTGTAGTATGGAACCTATGTAAGTTATGCCTTCGGTATAAGGCCCGAAATATTCGTTATTTTTTATGAAGTTGTTACTGTATATTCTCAGGCTGAAAGTATTTGCTGTATTCGAATCGCTTACAAACCGAGGGTTATACGATTCGTAAAAATTCTGGCCCCGGGCGCAATACCCTGATGCTGCTATAAGCGCCACAAATAAATATCTGGTAAAGTATTTCATCTCCGGCTTATTGATTGATTAATAATACTTTACCTCCCGGAATACTGAATAACAGGTTCCCTGCATCAAAATTTGCCAGGTCCAGGATGTCGTCCGATGGCAGTGCGGAATTTGTCGTGGTGAAAGAAGTCCATGTGGCGCCGTCAAATTTTACCAGTCCTGCGCCCAGTGTGCCGCACCACACAGTTCCATTTCCTACAACTACCACCGAAGTTATTGGTTTTGATGTGCCTGTATTATAAATCGTGAAAGTGTCGTTGTAAAAATGAATCAGTTGGGATGCTTCCGATCCGGCCCAGATGCTTCCATCCGGTGCAAGGGTCACACAGGAAAAATTTTGCGATAAAAGAGGAAGCCCGCTGCTGATGGTTTCCCACTTGTTTGTTTTAAACCTGATAATTCCTTTGTCAGCCGTAGCCATCCAAAGTGCCTGATCATAACCGGATTGCAATGAGACTACTTTTGCCGAGGGAATCTCAGAATTGGCGGATGAATAAAAGATCCAATCCTTATTTTGAAGGACTGCCAAGCCTCCGGAAATGCCTTTTATCCCGGCCTTTATCCCTGCAATTCCTTCCACTGCCAGCGAGGTAACGCATAAGCCTTTAAACGGGTTAATTTCCTGCCATTTGCTCCCATTGTAGGTGGCTAACCCACTTCTCCAGGCTATCCACAGTATTCCGTTCCCGTCGCGAACCATGGCTGTTATCGAATCAAAATCAATACCGGTATTTTGCTTATTGAAGACATTCCATTTATAGCCGTCGTTCAGCAAAAGACCCTCAGTACCTTTAGCCCCAAGCCAGATGGAATGGTCATTTTCGTGAAAAATTACCGAAATATCCCTGTAAGCTATTGATTTCGAAGTATAAACATATTCCCTCCAGTTGCGGGGCGGGTATTCAGCATTTTTCTCTTTGCATGATTGGAGTAATCCAATACATCCAAATGTGAAAAAGAAAAGTAGAAACGGAAATCGAAATGTTTTCATGCAGAATCCGGCTTTGCCTGTTGGGGTGCAAAAATACCGTTTTATGCTGAGTAAATAAAATGTGATTTTCATCTGACCTGTTGGTTTGCATGATGTAATGATGCCATTGTATATCCAGATATTTTACCAGGTCTTTTGCCGATCCCGACTCAGATTTACCCTGTATTTAATATCAAAATTCCTGACAACCGGTAAGATGATGAAATTGCCTGCTAATTTTCAGGGTGAGACAGGTAGTATCAGGGGAAATAAAAAGTCCTGCACTTGGCAGGACTTTGAACTTATTGACTAGATGAAGCTATTTCATAAAATGATCCATCAGTATTTTTATTAATATGAGGATAACTAATACTCCTCCGAAAATCATAAAAAAATGAAGGCCCCCGGAATATTTGGTATTGTTATCTGTTTCCTGGTTCTGGTTTTTTGTTTCCATGATAATGTGTTTTTAATTATTGGTCCCGGTAATAATACACGACTTCAGTCCCTATGTTTTATAATAGGACAAGCCGGTACCCGGAAATAAATTTATTTAGTTGGAAGGTTGCTTCCCGAATCGTCAGAAGCAGTAAACAGGTGCGATACTACAATCGCAGTGTTTCCTTCAGGATAAAAACCGGGTTAGCCGGAAGTGCTGTCCTTGTATGCAATCTGAAAGGAATCCTTTCGACTATGGAAGGAGCAGCATCGTTTTTTGCTATATATTTTTTGTTGAAATAATTGGGAATCCATTCATTTTTTGAAAGCAGATTCTGAAAAACTGTCGCATTATCAGGTATCAGGAATGGGTCGGGCAGGGCCTGTTTTTGAAAAAGTGACTGCTGCAGAATGCTTTCGGTAAGCTCCGGAATTTCGAGTTTAACCAGGCTTCCGAAAATCAGGGACTGGAAAAAAATAAGTACAATGCAAAACGAAATTACGGGTTTCATTTACAGGTAGTAATGAAATGCAAAGTTACACGATTTTTAATCGGAATGGTAAGTTTACCTCTGTTTTACAAAAACATACGTGATGTAACCCTGCTGCTCAAAAGGTGCATCGGGATCGGGAGCAAACAAAGTTCTGCGTGCCGCGCTTTCGGCTTGCTGACGCAGGTTGATCTCCGAAATGGTAGTGCCTTTTGCCCCTGCACTAGCATACGTAACTTTACCGGCTTTGTCCACTTTTATCGAAACAACGATTTTCCCCTGTTCGGGAGAATCATAGGTAGGTTTAGGCAAACTGCGCACTCCGCGACCTCCCAGGTCGTACGAAATGCCATTGCCTTTTCCTCCGTTGCCATCATAATTGGGCGAGCCTGCAGTGCCGTCGGGTTTTCCCTGGTCACCAGGTTTGCCTGTTATTCCCTGGTCGCCACCGGTAGCTGTTTTGTTGCTTTTGCCCGGGTACATTGCTTTTTGATTAACAGTGGGTTCTTTGGGCTTTTCAACTGCCGGTGCTGGTTTTACGACAGGAGTGGGGTTTGGCTTTTCTTTTTTCTTCTTGATCTTTTCAATTACCGGGGCCTCTTCCGTATTTTCCGTAACCACCTGATCATCCGATTTAGCCTGGCTTGGCGGAGGTGCGGCATCAGGGGCCTGCGCGGGAACTTCAGGCTGAATATCTCCCCTTCCATTATCGCTGTATCCCACATTTACTTCAACACCTTCTTCACTCGGCAGGGGAAGAGGCGTATGCAAGGCAAGCAAAATCAACGAAAGCAGTAGCAATGCATGAAACAAAACTGTTCCTGCTATGGCTGCGATCTTTGATTTTTGTTCTTTCTGCTCTTTGTTTGTAAGCATATTTTGAAGTAAAGTATTGGAAACCGGAATTTAATGATCAATTCAACATTTAGAATGCAGTGTGATTTTTTTTTACCTGCAAGTTGATTTTGTTAGTGTTTTTAGTTTTTCAGGTCAAACTAATCCCGGGGTTTTGTTGCCAGGATCACTTTATGTTTGGTTTTCAGCACGTCGTTCATCTGGTTCACAGCATCAATTACCGTAACTACGTATTGCACCGCTACGCTTTTATCGGCACGGAGTACAATCACACCTTCGGTTTGCCCGATAAGCGACTGCGACAGCAACGACTGCATATTCGCATCCGTGGCAGGAGTTTCGTTAACGAAAAACAGGTTCTGATCGTTGATATAAACGGTAGTGGTTTGCTTGGCAATGGTTTTGCTCGAACTTGAAGGCAACAGCAGTTTAATAGCATTCGGGCTTACCAGCGTGGAGGTAAGCATAAAGAATATCAGCAACAGGAATACCATGTCACTCATGGAAGCCATGCTGAATTCGGTATTTATTCTATTTTGTGACTTTATCGCCATGAATACGAAGTTTTTTGTTCTTGTTTTGTATAAAACAGAAAGGCTATTTTGTAGGTTCGTGAAGCAAATCCATAAATTCAGAAGCCCTGAACTGAAGCATAAATACAATTTTTTGAACCCTGGCAACAAGTATGTTGTAACAGAAGTAGGCAATAATACCTACAATAAGTCCGGCAACAGTTGTTACCATTGCCTGGTAAATTCCGCTCGAAAGGAGCTGAATATCTATATTATTGCCTGCCATCGACATATCGTAGAAAGCTTTTACCATACCTGTAACTGTGCCAAGGAATCCTAGCATAGGAGCTGCACCCGAAACGGTGGCCAGCAACGAAATATTTTTTTCCAGTTTTGCCACTTCCAAAGAACCTACATTTTCGATGGCAGCATTTATATCTCCCAGGGGTCGTCCGAGACGCTGCAATCCTTTTTCAATCATCCTGGCAATAGGAGTGTTGTTGTTCCGGCAAAGCGACAGCGCCGAATCGAGGCGGGAGTTATGCATAAAGTCGCGGATATTGTTCATGAAATTGGAATCTTCCTTCGATGCGCGTCCTATAACAATGTATCGTTCGATAAAAATATAGATTCCCAGTAAAGATAGCAGCGCTATCGGTATCATAAGCGGGCCTCCTTTTACTGCCAGGTCCCAGATCGAAAGTGTTATTTCTGAAGGTCCTGCCTGAGGGATGCCTGTAAGTGCCCGGTTTACAGTGTCGGATGCAGCACCTGAGGTCTGCACAATCTGAAGAATTACTCCGTTGATCATAAATGAAATTTTTTCAGTATAAAGGTAATCCTGTTCGCAATACCATGCATATTGAGCAAAGCATACTTACAAACATTGCTTTGTTAATAGTAACTATAAAAACAGGAAATTATTTCACAGGCAGACGAAAGGTCGAAATTAAAAATTGTCCTTATACGATATCAATCAGGGTAATGTAAACTGGCTTGGCATAGGACAAAGTTCTTGTTCGGAATGCCTGGTTTCACTCATCGGGAGCCCTCACTTTATCAGGTACCGGCAGGGAAATGCCGGTTATCAAACCCGGCTCAGGATATTCCTTTTTCCGGTTTCCATCACAAATGGAACCTTCTCTTCGGTTACATTACTTGTGTCGAGCCCGTAAGCCCTGATATCGGATGTTGACATTTTAGTGAGACCTCGATAAACATCCATAACAAACTGTTCGAAAGTTGGGAAATAGAAATCGTAATTCTGTATGCGCCTGATTATTATGTAATGGAAGTCTGCCGGTATGTTATGCAGCCTGAGCGACGGATAACCCGAATCAAGATTAATTTCATGGTTGGCAACGAGTTCTTCGAGTACATGTCGGAAAAACAGGTTTATCCGTGGCTGAACTTTAAATCCCAGGCGGAATTCGACCCGCATAAGGACTCCGGGGATAAGTTTTTCGACCGAGTACTCCATGGTATGCGGTTCATCCGTAATATGAACATGCAGAAACCAATATGTGTCGGCTCGTTTGGGCTTTTTATTGCAGATGGAGTAGAGTATCTTGGTTTAAATGTCAGTGGAACGATCGGCATGAGTACTATATATAAGGTTGGTCGCAAATTTCGGAATGGTTTCGTCATGGCTGATATCCGTGATTGTTTGCACGTAATCGCCAATTTTAACAAAGCGGGTAAACTGGTTTTTAATGCTACGGCCCTGTTGCCATGCATACATTACAAAAGCTATAAGCCCTGCAAGCAGAATAGTGAACCATCCTCCATGAATAAATTTAGCCAGATTTGCAGCCAGAAAAGTTCCTTCGATCGTAAGGTAAGTGATAACAGACAAAGCAATCAGCCAATTTTTCCTTTTTATTTTCATCAGGTAAAAAACCATCAGCAATGTCGTCATAAGCATGGTAATTGTAATCGCCAGTCCGTATGCAGCCTCCATATTTGAAGAAGTTTGAAACATAAGGATCACGACCACACAGGCCACGTACAGAAACCAGTTAATTGAGGAAATATACATTTGTCCTTTTCGTGTGGTAGGATAACTCACACGAACTTTCGGCCAGAAGTTAAGTTGTATCGCTTCACTTATAATGGTATACGAACCACTGATCAGCGCCTGGCTGGCAATTATTGCTGCTGCTGTTGCTATAACTACCCTAAGTGGCAGGAACCATACCGGCATAATGCCAAAAAAAGGATTGGGCAATGTTATTCCTTGCCTATGCTGCATTAAAATCCACGCACCCTGGCCGAGATAATTCAGGATCAGGCTTATTTTTACAAATATCCAGCTTACGCGTATGTTGCCGATTCCGCAGTGTCCCAGGTCTGAATATAATGCTTCCGCTCCGGTCGTGCATAGGAATACAGCTCCCAGGAGTAAAAATCCATGCGGATAATGATACAATAAATGAGCGGCATAGTATGGATTAAATGCTTTTAATATTTCCGGAAGCTGGATCATATGAATGAATCCTAAAACAGCCAGCATGCCAAACCATATGATCATCATAGGGCCAAAGGATTTTCCGATGGCTGTAGTTCCGAATTGCTGAACCAGGAATAAAATGGTTACAATAATAAGTGCAAGCGGCAATACCTGCATTTCGGGAAACTGCAGGTGCAGTCCTTCAACAGCCGAAACGATGGTAATGGAGGGCGTTATGATGCCATCTGCCAGGAGCGTGCTGCCTCCGATAATCGCCAGGGCATACAGCCATTTTTTCTTTTACGCACAAGCGCATACAAGGCCATTATTCCGCCCTCACCCCTGTTGTCGGCACGTAAAGTGATAAGTACATATTTAACGGTTGTCTGTAGGGTCAGTGTCCAGATGATACAGGATATGGCTCCAAGTATAAAATCCAGTTCGATAGTACCCTTCGACCCGGATAAAATAGCCTTCATGACATAAAGCGGCGACGTGCCTATATCACCGAAAACAATACCCATGGTAATAATGACGCCAGCCGCCGAAAATGCATTATGCTGTAAAGCAGAACCTTTTTTCATACCATTAATTCAATAATGAATAAAATAAGTTCTGAAACCCCGAGTTCCGGCTTAGTTTGGTATACTGTCGGGGGTTATAACTGCAGGAGAAATAACTTGTTCGGATTGGGCCTTAATGCGGTCGGGCCTGTGGGGTGCATGCGGATGCCAGCCAACTACGCCAAGCATTACAAAGAAACCAATGATGTATGCGACGATGACAAACCAACCTTTTCGCACATAGTCAATAACCGAACGCATTTCGGGAAAGATATTTGAAAGAGCAACGCCTGCCGAGGATCCGAACCATATCATGGATCCACCGAAGCCAACAGCATAGGCCAGCACGCCCCAATCGTAACCACCCTGGTCGAGGCAAAGTTTTGTCAATGGAATATTATCGAAAACTGCGGATACAAATCCCAACGAGAAGGCGGTCTGCCATGTTGCTGCCGGAAGTTCGTCAACAGGCATCAGGGAAGCGCATGTAACCAGTGAAATAAGAAAAATTGTTCCCTGCAGTGATTTCGGGATCTCATCCCATGGAGTTTTGCGAAGCAAGGAGCCAATCACTATAGCGATCCAGACGCCTAAAGCCGGGAAATCGAGAAAATAATTGGTAAGTATGGCGCCTGCAAGTATCATTATTACAATGTAAATACGTATGGTATCGATCTTCACTTTCTTGCTGGCGTCTTTTTGAATGCGATGAAACCTGTCCTGTATAATGGCAGCGGGGATTCCGAAAACAAACATGGCAGCTGCTGCCGCAACATATGCGTGGGTAACATTTAGCGGATTTACACCATCAATCCACATCAGGGTGGTTGTAGTGTCGCCAACTACCGATCCTGATCCACCGGCGTTACTCGCTGCAACAATTGCTGCAAGGTATCCTAAATGTACTTTTCCTTTATAAACTACAACCGCGACTGTACCGCCAATCATGGCTGCCGCAATGTTATCAAGGAAACTTGAAAGTACAAAAATCAGAAGCAAAAGCACAAATCCGCCCTTCCAGTCATCAGGTAAAAAGGCAGGGAGTTTATCGGGCACACCTGATTCTTCAAATATCTTGGCCAGGATGCCAAATCCGAAAAGTAAACCGGTAAGGTTCAGCAATGTGCGCCATTCACCTTCATGGTCTGGTCCCCCGGATATGTGTTCGATAAAGGAGAACTCGGGCAGAAATAAATATTTTAAAAGCAGTAGAGCCACCAATCCCGTGAGTGCAACAAACATGGTTTTATGATGAAAAACAGCAACGCCGATCAATGTAAGTGCAAAAATGATAAACTCCAGCCTGATGCCGAAAATTAAGGGAATCGCAGCAGGAACAGCAGCAAATGTAAAAGCGGGGAGAAAAATGAATGCACCGGTAATCAATGCAATCAACGCCTTTTTGTTCAGGTTCATATAAAATGGTTTATGGTGATAGGCAAAGGGCCACTTTCGAGGCATTTCACATCAGTTTAGCGGGCCTTTTTTGCAGGCGCAAATGTAGATAAAAATCGGAAACAAAAATGAATATTTATATATGAGATATTTACAGGATTTCCAGGCTAATTTATTATTTGATTTGCCAATTTTGAAATAGAACTTGCTCTTAGTCTATGTTTTTTATTTTGTTCTTTTGTAATGACACAAAAGAACCAAAAAGTCTAGGCTTAATATAAATTTCACACATATGTATGCCTCGGTAAAGGCTCGCAAAACAAGGCTTGAAGGTTCAGTGCCATAGCCTTGCAGCAAGTGAAGCTGTGTTTTGCTACACACATGCCCGCGCATTTTACCTTCGGCTACATCTGTTGCGAAATTTCTATAAGGCCGGTCCCTTATAAGTGAATTCACCCTTATGGCAACATTTCGGAATAAAAATTTAACTTTTCAGTTTAGATATTCAGGGTGTAGGATCGACATTATAAAGTTTCAGTAGTAGTTCAAGGAAGGTTTTGTGAGCGCAGGGCATACCAAGCCATGCAGAAGTGAGCGCCGTTGCAAGCTAAATTAATTTCTTCAAACCTTTCACAGCGAACGTCTTGTCCCGCAAAAACGGGATAAACTGTGGCGTAGCAAAAAACCTGACGTAGAAATACACTGAAACTTTATAAAGTCTTGACCTTTTCTTTGTAACTTTCTTTGGCGTCAAGGCAAAAGAAAGTTAACCAAAACAACCTATTTTAACCAATAACTTTCGAACTCGAAAATCAAACTTTTAAAAGAAGTCAGTCGATAACGTAAAATCATTAACTTTTGAAAGCTGAAACTATCCTGGGATATTTCTTTATTCTTTTGTAGCATGACAAAACAATAGCGAATAAAACAATTCTATTATTCTGGCACGTCAAATAATTATTTAACCATAGGCCCTATGGCAAATAAACAGCGCCTCCCGAAACATCATGCGTAGCTCCGGTTACCGTTGCAAGGCTGTTTGGCAAAGCCTGCATTCTCAGTAATCCAAGAAATGCAAATACCAATGCTTCCTTGTAATTTACGGTTTTTGGATCGGGAATAATTAGTCTGACTTTTGTGTTTGCAGCAATGCGGGCTACCAGGAATTTATTAAATGCGCCGCCACCGGTTATTAACATCTGTTTACCGGGGGTATTATCTACGCAGGCTGCAATCTGAATGGCAATATGTTCGCAAAAAGTACAGGCTGCATCTTCGTTGCTTATATTGTATAAGGCGAGCATAGGGAGAACTTCTTTTTCAATCCATTCTCTGCCCAGAGATTTTGGTGGTCGAAGTTTATAATATCCCAGGTTGTTAAGGGTTTCGAGCATTTCATGGTGAATCGTGCCGGATGCGGCCATTTCACCATCTTTATCGTACAGTTTGCCTTTCTTCTCAGCAATTAAGTTGAGTATGATATTGGCTGGTGAAATATCAAATGCTATGCGCCTCCCGCCTGTATGCATGGAAATATTGGCAAAACCGCCTAGGTTGAGGCAATAATCGAAGTCAGCAAATAGCAGTTGATCACCTATGGGAACCAAAGGTGCTCCCTGGCCTCCGGCAGCTACATCGCCGGTTCGGAAATCGCAAACAACAGGCAAACCGCATGCAGCAGCAATGGCAGCACCTTCTCCAATCTGAGCTGTGTAATGCCTGGATGGGTTGTGGAAAATAGTATGGCCATGGCTGGCAACAAAATCGGCCTCCAGGTGGTTATGGGTCATAAATTCTCTGATCAGTGTTCCGATATAAAATCCATAAGAGGTATGGGTCTCCGCATATTCAATGGCGGTTGCCGATGGAAGTGATTTCAACCGGTTAAGCCACTCTCCGGGATAGGGAATAGTTTCGCACACACCCAAAGAAAAGGAGTATCCCTGGCCGGATTTCTCAAATTCGCAGTATGCCAGATCAGTTCCATCCAGCGAGGTGCCCGACATTACTCCGATGATTCGCTGTTTTTTCATAGATGCTTTTACTAAAACTATTTGAGTTATTATCGGATGAATCCGGAACAAGGCAAACTGACTTTATGTGTGTTTCACTATAAAATAACTCACTAAATCAAGCCAAAAATCCTAAAGCGCATCAAGTACTTTTTCCATTTTTATCCCCCGTGATCCCTTAACCAGGATATTGAAATCCTTTATTTTTTCTGATTTCAGCCAATTGTATGCTTCTTCCGAGGTTTTGAAACAGGTAAACCGCTTTCCGGCAACCTGCATAAAATCAGATCCGATAAGAATAACTGATTCAAAGCCTGATTCTTCTAGCAATTTGAGGATTGAAAGATGCTCCGCAAGGCTTTCATCGCCGAGTTCAAGCATATCGCCAAGAATCGCCATTTTTGGCCGTGCCTTCATACGACGGAAATTTTCGATTGCCGCCTGCATGCTTGTCGGATTAGCATTGTAAGCATCCAGGATAATTGAATTATTCTCTGTTTTCAATGACTGCGAGCGACTGTTCGACGGCAGGTATGAACAAATGGCTGTTTTGATCTTTGCCGGCGGTACTTTAAAATACATTCCAATGCAGATGGCAGCCATAACATTTTCGAAATTATAACTTCCAACCAGGTTTGTTTCCATTGTGGTTTTCCCGCTACCGGTTTCCCACTTGATTACCAGTATTTCTGAGTTTTCAATTACCTCGCCACTTGCGAAATTATCTTCCTGAGTACCATACAATATCCTCCTTATTCCGGTTGAACGGTCCATAAGTAAAGGATTGTCAGCATTAACAAATGCCTCCCCGGAAGTCGTGCGTAACCATGCATACAATTCACTTTTACCTTTTATCACACCTTCGTACCCACCAAAACCTCCTATGTGGGCTTTTCCGATGTTAGTGATCAAACCGTGTGTGGGTTCTGCAATGGTACACAATTGTGCAATTTCACCCTGGTGATTTGCACCCATTTCGATGATAGCCAGTTCTGTTTCATCCGTAATACCGAGCAAAGTGAGCGGCACGCCGATATGATTGTTCAGGTTGCCTTTGGTTGCAGTAACATTATACTGACTGGCTAATACTTCGTTAATCAGCTCTTTGGTTGTGGTTTTGCCGTTGCTGCCGGTAATGGCAAGGACAGGAAATTTATATTTCCTGCGGTGAATTCGTGCCAGTTGCTGGAGTGAACCGAGTACATCATCAACCAGCAGTGTCTGTTTTCCTTCGAATTTTTTATCATCAATTACAGCATAGGCTGCACCTGATTCTACGGCGCTACCTGCATACAGATTGCCATCAAAATTGTCTCCTTTCAGCGCAAAGAAAATGCATCCGGGCGTAATACGGCGCGAATCGGTTGATATGGTTTTGTGGTTCAGAAAGATGCCGTATAATTCTTCGGGGGTGGTTTGCATAAATTGACCTGGTTTGCTGATTGCAAATTACATAAATAAAAAAAACCATCCGTATCAGGGATGGTTTTTTTATAAACAAATTAATTTATTTCTTACGGGCCGGTGCAGAGCCTCCGACGCTGCCCATCGCACAACGGAATCCTATATAATTGGTCGACATCTTTTCGTCGAGTGAGCGACGTGCCGCAGGACTCAGGTAAAATGCCGGGTCGCGCCATGATCCACCCTTGAATACGCGGGCGTTATCACTGATGAGTGAAGATACGCCATATTCGTACATTCTATTGGTAGAACTGCCATCCTCGGTAGGTGACATCCAGTCGACACCTGCCAGCGACTGATAATCTCCATCGAGGTAGTTTATGTTGTCAGATTTGCGGTAATTGATCCGGCCCATGGCTTCTTCTTCCTTAACAGGACGATATTTCAGGCGACCCAGGCTATCTTTCGGAACCAGGTAACCTTGTCCGTCAGTTTCACGGGTCATAAAGGTGTTTCCGCGGAAAGGAGCAAAGTCGTTTACATCCTCGAAACTCAGCGGACGATAAACATCCATTACCCATTCGGCAACGTTGCCTGCCATATTATACAAACCATAATCGTTAGGCCAGTATGAACCGACCTCGGCAGGAATTTCGGCACCATCATTCAGGTTACCGGCAACGCCCATATAGTCACCGCGTCCGCGTTTGAAGTTGGCCACATAGCTGCCATAGAATTTTTTCTCATCGGTACGAAGAACTGTTCCGTTCCATGGATAAATGCGGCGCTCAACAACGCGTTCGAAATGTGTGTTCCCAATAAGTCCGTATGCAGCAAATTCCCATTCGGCTTCGGTAGGCAGCCTGTATTTGGATAACAGAATTCCATCTTCGACGCGCACCCTGCGTTCGCCTGTACCATTCGGATTGAGGTCGCGCATCGGTTTGTTAACCAGTCCGGTATATTGACCGGCTATGTAAGCTTCGGTATTGAAGTTATTTTCATCTTTTTGTGCAGGGTCCAGTTCCAGAACGCCATATTGAACCAGGAGCATTTCGTTCACACGGTCGGTTCGCCACAAACAGTAATCGTTAGCCTGTAGCCAGCTTATACCTACAACAGGATAGTTCCGGTATGCAGGATGGCGGAGGTACGTATCAATAAGAGGTTCGTTATATCCGAGTTTCTCACGCCATACCAGTGTATCGGGTAAGGCTTTCATGTATACCTGCGGATAACTTGTTCCGAATACACGACTCAGCCAGTACAGATATTCAGTATAATCGAGGTTGGCGACTTCTGTTTCGTCCATATAAAAGCTGGGAATGGTAACCCTTCGCGGGATATTATTCCATTCATACATCGGGTCGTCACTTATTCTGCCCATGGTAAAGGTTCCGCCTTCAATAAATACAAGGCCAGGACCTGTAATCGGCTCTGAGTAATCTGCCACTTCGAAACCGCCATTCTTGGGGTCATTGTATTTCCAACCGGTGGTGCGCGAGGTTTCCTTACTCTTGCAAGAAACGAGAAGTGCAATGGATGCTGCAAACAATATTTTTGCTGCTATTTTGCCGTAGTTAGCCATCATTTTAATGGTTTGTTTGGGGTATTAACTAAAAACTGGGACATTTTATTGCGTTGTACTTAAATTCTTTTTTGGGACAGGGTAAAAACCAGACAAATGAAATCTCATGGGCACCGCCCGCAGGCAAGCCTAATTTTGATAAAGTAAAATCGAAACTGTACCCGACTTTAAACTCGCGCTGCTGAAATCCGAGTAACGCTATTAATGCATCCGGATTCTCAAAATTATGCCTGAGCCATAGTCCGGTAACAAAAGGGTAAAAATTTACATACATGCCGCCGTTTAATTGATGGAAATCCCCTTGCTGCATATATACTATGTTCGGAGACAACGAAAAATTATCGTTTTCCCTACCCGGAATGTCCTGATCCAGGTCGAAAATTGCTCCCGCATGAAGGGTTAGACGTGCTGCCAGGCGGCTGATATTTCCCTGGTAAAAGGACAGGTCGGGAGTGGTAATATGGTGAACGGCAGCACCTAAGTAATATTTTTCGTTATAACCTAATACCATTCCGGTCGAAAAATCAACGTCGCCGACATTAAGCCTGGCAGGTTGTACCTCGTTACCAGCTATAATTTCACCGGTTCCGGTTTCTATCATATCTTCGAAAATGAGCTTGTCCCAGTTGAGCCTGTATTGAAAATACCCGGCCTGCAAAGCCGCATTCATTGATAACTTCCTGTTAATCTGTAAATGGTAGGAATAAACACCATTCAGCGAAAAGGAAGCAAGCGGTCCAGTATTATCAATGCCGGCAAGTACTGCAACACCTCCTGAAAGCATACTGGAATAAGCATCGTATCCTGCATTGTACGAAACATAATGATCACCAAGGGCTGGAAACTGGTTGCGGTAGTTGAGTGTTAAACGCGGACATATCCTGTTTCCTGCCAGTGCCGGATTGAGATAAACAGGATTTGCATAAAACTGAGAGAATGCAACATCCTGCCCCGAAACAGTTGTGACAGAAAGGAGTAAGCCTCCTAATAATGATATAAGTGCTGCTTTGTGTTGCATATATTTATGAGTACAATATTACGAAATATATTGCATATCTGCGGGGGTTATGAAAAAATATCGGCAGCTGCAATAAATGAATTGATTTTGCCGTTTTTGTTACTATGGCACGTCAGTGAGAAATTACATTTATTTACAGCACATTTACAAACCGGTTTCAAAACGAAATCCGTCTGTTTTTGTTGTATTGATCTCATAAAGTCCCAAAATACATTCAATTGGTGAAAAGATACTTCGCGTGTTTAATCTTTCTGCTTTCGGCAATCACCCTGCCTGTAGTTGTTCATGCCCAGGTTGAGTCCGTTAACCGCACAATTGAATGGAATACGCCTTCCGCTTTTATAAGCAATGATTCTGTTGTCAGGAATATCTCATTTGAAGGCGCTGCATACTCAGGCCTGCATGCAATGCCGGTTTGGAACGAAACATTTTTTGGTGAAAATCTTCCTGAAACAATCAAAATTGATAATTGCATTTTCCTGCCACTTAGCGCTGTTGAACGGGAGCTTCTGAAAGCTTCGGATACTCCGGTTCCCTCTACGTTGTTGTACTCTTCGAACATTGTAATGAGCCGCAAACAGGGCGGCACGCATGTGGAAATATTGCCATTTAAAATGGATAGCGCTACCGGACAGGTGGTTAAGCTGGTTTCATTACGAATTCAGTTTGCCGGTAAACAAAAGCAGCAGAAAACGATGACAGCCGCTTATGCCTCAAATTCAGTGCTTTCGCAGGGTAGCTGGTATAAACTTATGGTCACCGAAACCGGGATTTACCGATTAGGATACAGTGACCTGGTTGCCATGGGTATTAGTCCGGCCACGCTTAACCCTGCTAAGATCGGGATTTTCGGCAGGGGAGGAGTCATGCTTCCGGAGCCCAATTCCGCTGCACGTGCCGACGATTTACCGGAAATGGCCATCGAGGTTACAGGTCAAAGTGATGGAACCTTCGACCAGGGGGACCAGATACTGTTTTATGCCGAAGGGCCTGTTACCTGGAAATACAATGCTCCGAAACAGATGTGGGAACACACCATGCATCTGTATGCTGATTCTATCTGCTATTTTCTTACTACCGACCGTAGTACCGGGAAACGTATACAGGTTAAACAAAGTGTTTCAGCCACTGAAACGGATAACATCGGTTCGTACGACTTTTATGCTGCTTTTGAAGAAAATAATCTGAACCTCATAAAATCGGGCCGGCAATGGTTTGCACAGATATTCGATGTAATTCCGTCGAAGACTTACTCTTTTGATGTGCCTGCCCTGTCTTCGGGTGGTGAAATCAGGGTACGCTCGGTTACTGCCGCAAAATCCCTGAATCCAAGCACTTTCGAATTTAATGTTGGTAGCCAGTCGTGGAGCGCCGTACACCCTGCCGTATCTCCATATAAAGATAGCCCCGTGGCTACAGGCGCCACCGCCTATAAGTCGTTGCTATCCGTATCTCTCCCGCTTAAAATAGATGTAAAATACAATAAAACTGCCTCATCTGCTGCCGGATACCTTGATTTACTTGATGTGAATGCACGTTGTGATTTGCGCTTTACAGGCGGGCAACTCGTATTTCGCGACAGCCGATCGCAGGGCGCCGGGCATGTAGCTTTGTACCGGCTGCGCGACGGAGCTGGTAAAGCAAAGTTGTGGGAAGTTACTAACCTGGCTGCTGTTACTGCAATTCAGACAACCAACAGTGGGAATGATTTGGTTTTTAAGCTTGCGGCGGATACTCTCAGGCAGTTGATTGCTTTTGATGAAACAAAATTATTGAAACCACGGTTTGCAGGTAAAATTCAAAACCAGGACCTGCATGCATCCGCCGGTGCCGACATGGTTATACTTGCTCCCCAGGTGTTTATGCAACAAGCCATCAGGCTGGCTACGCTGCACTCACAGGTTTCGGACCTTGATGTGCTCGTTCTGGACCCTGCTACAATTTATAATGAATTTTCGTCGGGTACGATCGATGTCACTGCAATACGCGATTTTATGAAAATGCTTTATGATAAATCTCCTTCGGTAAAGATGCCGCGTTACCTTTTACTTTTTGGAGATGCATCTTACGATTTTAAAAATAAAATTCCCGGCAATACCAACTATATACCTTCATGGCAATCGCCCGAGTCATACAGCCCGATCAGTTCCCTGGTATCGGACGATTATTACGGAATGCTTGATGCCAATGAAGGACAGTCGTACACTGATGTGATTGATATCGGTATTGGCCGCCTGCCGGTGAAAACACCGTTGGAAGCTGAGCAGGCAGTGGATAAAATTATTAATTACTCGGTTTTAACGGATAAAACCTCCGGTGACTGGCGAAATACCATAACCTTTGTTGCCGATGATGAAGATTATAACGATCATATCTCCCAGTCGGAGCAGATGGCGGTTTATATTGAAAAGAATTATCCTGATGTGAACCTCGACAAAATTTATCTTGACTCATACGTTCAGGTTGCATCGTCGGGCGGCAGCCGCTATCCCGATGTTAACAAGGCGATTACCCAGCGGATACAGAAAGGAAGTCTTATCTTTAATTACACAGGGCATGGCGGGGAAACAGGCTGGGCGCACGAAGAAGTGCTCACAGTTAATGATATTAACAACTGGTCAAATTTCAGTTATCTTCCTGTTTTTGTTACAGCCACATGCGAATTCAGTCGTTTTGATGATCCCTTACGCCCTTCGGCGGGCGAGTATGTGTTCACCAATCCGAAGGGAGGAGGCATAGCCTTGTTCACAACCACGCGGCCTACATATGGAACTCCAAATTTTGAACTGAATAAAAAATTCTACGAGTATGCGCTTGCTAAACCTGGTGGTGAGAGGCTCCGGATGGGAGACATTATAATGAACTCCAAACGCGACAAGGGCTCCAACGAAAACGGACGAAAATATGTGCTTCTGGGTGATCCCGCCCTGCAGATAGGGTTTCCTTCATTATCGGTTGTTACTGCGTCAGTAAATGGCAAAGTGCCAGGTAACGGTCCTGATACACTGAAAGCCTATATGGAAGTTAATATTAAAGGTTTTATTGCCGACGCACAGGGAAACCTGGTAGCTGATTTTAACGGGACGCTTTTCCCATCTGTTTTTGATAAGGCGGCAATACTTAAAACTCTGGCCAACGACGGAGGTTCGGTATATTCATTCAATCTGCGGAAAAACCTGCTATATAAAGGTAAGGTGAAAGTTGAAGGGGGAAGGTTCAGTTTTACTTTTATTGTTCCCAAGGACATTGCTTACAGCTACGATTACGGAAAAATCAGCTATTATGCCACCGATGGCTCCCGCGATGCCGGCGGATCCTATGCAGATGTTATTATCGGAGGATCATCTGAGCCGGAAGTCAGTGACAATAAAGGTCCCGACATCAGTTTATTTATGAATACGCTTAGTTTCCACGATGGTGGTATCACCGATGCGAATGCCCGGCTGCTTGCCGTTGTAAGCGATGAGAATGGGATTAATACCATTGGCACCGGCATAGGTCATGATATTACCGCAGTGCTCGACGGGAATACCTCTGATCCTTATATTCTGAATGACTTCTACGAATCAGATATTAATACATTCAAGAGCGGGTATATCTGGTTCCCTTTTTCGATGCTTGCACCCGGCGAGCATACCATTAATGTAAAAGTGTGGGATGTTTTCAATAATTCTTCGGATTCTGAACTTCATTTTGTGGTTCATCCCTCCGGAGATTTTGTGATCACCAATACCTATAATTATCCTAACCCTTTTATAGACCATACCGACATTGTTTTTGAGCATAATCAGAAGAACGTCGAATTTGCTATCCGGGCTGAGATCTATTCGGCAACAGGCCGGCTGGTGCGGGTAATTGAACAAACATCCATGCAGAATGGTTCCGTTAGTAGTCCTTTGCGTTGGGATGGCAAAGGGCAGTCCGGAAGCAGGGTTCCTGCCGGCATGTACGTGGTGAACCTTTTTGTCCGCACTTCCGGAGGGTTTTATGCCCAAACGTCAGCTAAATTGCTCCTAAGAAATTAAGTCATAAAACTTTTTATGAAAAAATATCAGAAAATAATTTCAACAATGCTGCTTGTGCTTTTGGCGCAAACATTACTGCTTGGACAAGGAGTTCAGAAAAAAGTAGTAATTAACTGGCAGGGTGTACAAAACATCGAAGGTATTAATTATGAACCCGTAAAAGCGCTTTGTGCAGAGGGCTTATCTAACAACCCAACCAGAAATTATACGCCTGAGTATTTCGAAAAATTTACACTTCCCGAAAATGCAGGCAGTTGCGATATTATCATAACCCATACCGAATGGGAACCTGTGAGTCAAGCCCAGTTGTCAGGGCTCACCTTTGAATTACAGCCTTCTGAGTCGCTTTCGCCTGTAATTGAAACAGGTACTGAGAGAGGTGTGAAAATGGCGATGTTATCCCTGGTTCCCGTGGTTATAAATCCGGAAGGCGGACTCATGCGTCTTAAATCATTTACTGTCGACCTGGTTTATATCCCTGCAAAATCCAGGGAATCCAGCCTTAAATCAGCACAATATGCCCCGCATTCAGTGCTCGCCAAGGGGAACTGGTATAAGATTCAGGTTGACAAAACTGGTGTTTATAAACTCACCTATTCCGACATACAGGCTATGGGTGTTACTATGTCGTCCATTAATCCAGGTACGATCAGGTTATTTGGAAACGGAGGCGGGATGTTGCCTGAGGCAAACAGCGGGAGTCGTTATGATGATCTTACAGAGAACGCGATAAGCGTTGTGACCGCTGCACAGGGTGTATTCGGACCCGGCGATTATATTCTTTTTTACGGTACTTCGCCCGATAAACTCAACTTGAATCCTGTTACCCTGAAGTTTGAACATTCACTGAATATTTATTCTGATTTCACTTATTATTTCCTGAATTTCGACGGAGGAACCGGTCTTCGGATCACAGGCCAGGAATCTTCGGCCCTCACACCAACAAATACCTGTACCAGTTATACCCAGGGAATGTTTTATGAAAAGGACCTGCTGAATTTTATTAATTCCGGTAAATATTGGGTGGGGGAGCGAATGGATGCCGGTAATGCGATTTTCGAACTCCCTGAATTTACATTCCCCAATATTAAAGCATCTTCACTATCTGCTGTCCGCTACCGCCTAACTGCCAAAGCAGCCAGCACCACTTCCTTTACGGTTAAGGCCAACGGAGCATCTCTTTCTACACCCACATGCAGTGCTGCCAGCAATTATAATTATGCCACCGAACGAATCGAAACAAGAACCTTCGTGCCCGCATCTGAGA
This sequence comes from Bacteroidales bacterium, assembly GCA_038213495.1. Taxonomy (GTDB): domain Bacteria; phylum Bacteroidota; class Bacteroidia; order Bacteroidales; family UBA4417; genus UBA4417. The sequence goes on along the minus strand of JBBQSY010000026.1, from coordinate 16,162 downwards.
AAATAAAAATTTCTTTTCAATACAGCGGAACAGGAACATCCATCGGCTGGCTCGATTGGATGGAACTTAATGTAACATGTGATCTGAAATTTACCGGGGGCCAGATGTTGTTTGCCGATCCGGTTTCGGTAAAGCAGGGCAATGTAACTGACTTTCAGCTACAGGCTTCAACGCCTAATGTTACTATTTGGGAAGTTACCGATCCGCTCCGGGCTAAACGTGTAAATACTGAATTACAGGGCACTGTGAGCAGGTTTGCTTTAAAAACCGACTCGCTCAGGCAGTTTATAGCCTGGGATAACACAAAATTCCTTGCACCAAAATTTACCGAAAAAGTGGTGAACCAGGATCTGCACGGTATTGCTGCTACCGATATGCTTATTGTGACCAACAAAATTTTTCTCGACCAGGCGAACCGGCTGGCCGAACATCATCGCACCTTCGACGGGATGAGTGTAACTGTAACAACCAACGAACAGATTTTTAATGAATTTTCGTCGGGAGCGCAAGATGTAGCTGCGATACGCGATTTTGCCCGGTTGTTGTACCGTAAGCCGGAAACAGGAAAAAAACTTCGTTACCTGCTGCTTTTTGGTGATGGCTCTTTTGATTTTAAGGACCGTGTACCGAACAACACCAATCGCGTTCTTACTTTCCAGACCAAGGAGTCCCTCAACTCGGTGTACTCTTATGCCAGCGATGATTTTTTTGGAATGTTTGATGAAAATGAGGGGAACGATGCTGTGGGGCTGATAGATATCGGAATCGGCCGTTTTCCTGTAAATACTTCCGAAGAGGCGAAGGTAGCGGTGGGCAAATGCATTTTCTATGCCAATAACAGTGTGGCTTCGCAAGGCGACTGGCGGAATAAATTATGCTTTGTTGCTGACGATGGCAATTCAAATACACATTTTCGCCAGGTAGAGAAACAAATCTGCCCGCTCATCGAGTCTATTGCTCCTGTCTTTAATCTGAATAAAATCTATCTTGATGGATTTAAACAAATCTCAACCCCAGGAGGACAAAGAAGTCCGGACGCCAATACCGCCATTAATACAAATTTAGCTAACGGAGTATTGCTGATGAATTATACAGGCCATGGCGGTGAAACAGGCTGGACCGAAGAAGGTATACTCGTGGTAAGGGATATTAATAGTTGGACCAATTACAACAATATGCCCGTATTTATGACGGCAACCTGCGAATTCAGCCGGTATGATGATCCGGCACGAATTTCGGCAGGTGAATATGTTTTTCTGAACCCTGTTGGCGGAGGCATCGCTTTGTTTACGACTACGCGCCTGGCTAATGCAGGAACCAATATCGGGCTAACGCTCCATTTCTACGACACTCTGTTTTCGAAACATAACGGCGAATACCCGCGTTTTGGTGATGTTATCGCATACGCAAAAAATAAAATGGGTGGATATGATGCCTCCCTTGTCAGGAATTTTGTTTTGCTCGGCGATCCGGCCTTAAAACTGGCGTATCCCAAACACGATGTAATCACCACTCAGATTAACGGCCGTTCTATAGATCAGGATATGGATACTATTTCGGCCATGGAACATGTTGATATCAAAGGGATCGTTGCTGATGCATCCGGGAATAAGCTAAGCGGATTTTCAGGAATCCTGGATATAAAAGTTTTCGATAAAGCGCGCACACTCAAAACGCTGGGCTCCGAACCTGGTGATTATCCTGACAATTATACTGTACAGGATAATTATATTTACCAGGGTATGGCAACCGTTACAAACGGTGATTTTAACGTTAAATTTATTGTTCCCCGTGATATAGATTATAGTTATGGCCAGGGCAAAATTTCGTATTATGCTCATAACGGCGAAACGGATGCAAATGGGTTTTCCAAACAGCTTGTAATCGGTGGATCCGGGTCCGAAAGCACTGATAATGCCGGCCCCCTGATTTCGTTATTTATGGATGACGGGAATTTTCAAAATGGCGGTATTACAGGTGATACTCCATGGCTTTTTGCAAAGCTAAGAGACGAAAATGGTATTAATACCATCAGCAATGGTATTGGTCATGATATTGTTGCAACACTTGACGGGGATAATTCATCTGCCATTGTGCTGAATAGTTTTTACCGTTCCGATATCGACAATTATCAGTCAGGAATTGTTAATTATAAATTTGCCCAGCTTACCGAAGGTGTTCATACTCTCACACTTAAGGCGTGGGATGTTTTCAATAATTCATCGGAGACAACAATCAGTTTTACGGTGGCTAAAAACATCTCAATCACGATTACAAACATGGTAGTCCATCCGAACCCTTTTATGGAAAATGTGGTTGTTGAATTTGAGACCAATCTTTTTGATTCGCCCGTGGATGCGCACCTGGAAATTTTTAACATAAATGGTTCGCTAGTTGCCTCAACCGCATCGCAAAAATTACTTTCACAGGGCTACAAAGCAGGAATGCTGACATGGGATGGCCGGTCTGTATCAGGTTCAGCCGTTCTGCCGGGTATTTACCTGGTTACGGTGAGAGCCGGCAACGGCAAATCCGATACTGTAAAGGCAAGCAGAGTGGTGAAGGTCCGGTAGGTTTGATGCATGGTTTGATAAGGATATGAACAAAGGTTAAAGGATAAAGGTTAAAGGATAAAGGTTAAAGGATAGAGTTCAATATGTTAAAACAGAATATACAAATGGGCCTGGAAGAAGTATTACGAAGCAAGTCTGATAACTTTTCTACCCTGTTATCCACTATCAATGTGGCATTCTTTCCTTTCCATCCTTGCGATCTCTAAGAAGAAGAAAAATTAAAACCAGAGTGCAATAACATTTTACAAACACCGTTACTAACTAGGATAATAATAAGATAATACGCGACATTTTTACAAAAGACTTATGACATTCAAAAAACAATATTTTCTTACCCTTTTTCTGCTGACAGCAGTAGTTTTTGCATCAAAAGCTCAAACACCTGATAATTACATAGGCCAGTTTAATCCCATCACTACTGCCGTGCCTTTCCTGAGTATCTCGCCCGATGCCCGTGGAGGTTCCATGGGTGATGCGGGAGTAGCTTCGGAACCGGATGCATATTCCATGCACTACAACCCGGCAAAGTATGCTTTCATTAAAAAAGATATGGGCGTTGGTATTTCGTACAGCCCGTGGCTCAAAGGGATTGTAAATGATATAAACCTGGCGTACCTGAGTGGGTTTAAACGGATTGATAAAAACTCGGTAGTTGCAATGTCGCTGCGTTATTTTAACCTCGGCGATATTAATTTCACTGATAACAACGGCTGGTCGATTGGTAACTATCGTCCCAACGAATTTGCCCTGGATGCCACATACGCACGGTTTTTGACTTCCAACCTATCCATGGCTGTGGCCGGCCGGTATATCCACTCCAACCTTACACAGGGTCAGGATGTTGGCGGGCAGGCTACCAAGCCGGGGAATTCGATCGCGGCCGATGTTTCATTGTTTCAACGCTTCCCTGTTCAGTTCGATAAGGTATCAGGTAACTTTTCCTGGGGTTTGAATATTTCAAACATCGGTCAAAAAATATCTTACAGTGACGATAACACGCGCAAAGATTTTATTCCAACAAACCTAAAGATAGGTCCAGCGCTTACCCTCGATCTCGACGATTACAACCAGTTATCGTTTATGATAGATTTCAACAAACTGCTGGTGCCAACCAATGCCAGGAAAAGCGGTGATACGATCATAAGTGGTATGGACCCTGATGTATCGGTTCCTGTTGGAATGATACATTCGTTTTATGATGCGCCCGGCGGATTCAGAGAAGAGCTGAGTGAAATTAACATTTCGGCAGGTATGGAATACTGGTATGCTCAGCAGTTTGCTATCAGGGGTGGTTTCTTTTACGAAAATAAAGACAAAGGCAACCGCAAGTACTTCACCCTCGGAGCCGGTTTCCGCTACAATATCCTGGGGATTGATTTCTCTTACCTTATTCCGCTCGAAACAAAGAATCCGCTCGAACATACCCTCCGGTTCTCATTGCTGATCAATTTTGATGCGCCTTCGATAGCGAAGTAAAAATCTAATAAAAGTATACTTATACAAAAGGTTGCCTGACAAGGGCAACCTTTTGTTATTTAAAGGCATTTTCAGGTTTAACCCAAATTAATCATTAGGAGGATTGAAAATCCAAACTATATGATTTAGTTGGGTTAAACCCGACATAGAAATTGTTTTAATGAATTATTATTCATTGATTACAAGTTCTTTGTCGATTCAACATTTTCTATTGCTGAATTTGGGTTTAATCAGCCATCAATCAAAACCACGGCATATGCAGATACGCCTTCTTCTCTGCCTTCGAAACCAAGTTTTTCGGTTGTGGTTGCCTTTACGGAAACCTGTCCCGGCTCCAGGTTAAGCAGTCTGCTTAATGTAGTACGCATCTGTTCAATATAGGGCGCAATTTTGGGCAGCTGCAGGGCAATGGTTGCATCAATATTCCGGATGGTGAATCCTGCTTCTGCAATAAGTTTGCCGGTCTCTTTCAGAAGGATTTTACTGTCGATTCCCTTGTATTTCGGATCGGTATCAGGGAAATGCTTCCCGATATCACCCAAAGCCGCCGCTCCAAGCAGTGCATCGCAGATAGCGTGAATTACCACATCGGCATCCGAATGACCCATTAGGCCACGGAGATGGGGGATTTTAATCCCGCCAAGCCAAAGGTCGCGGCCTTCAGCAAACCGGTGTACATCGTATCCGAATCCTATGCGCATTTTTTTTAGGGTTTAGGGGTTAGGGTTTAAGGGTTTCAGTGATGCAAGGGATTGATGGGATTTATGGGATTGAACGGATAGATGGCTTACTATTTCTCCCTTTCTCCTTTCTCTGGTCTTCCGTCTTCTGACTTCCGTCCCGATAGCTATCGGGATCCGACTTCCGTCTCCCATCCATCCATCCATCCTAATTCTACGATCCGTCAAAAAACCGCTCTTCAAAGTTAATAAGAAAAAGCTTCCGGGTTGCACGCGTTACTGCAGTGTATAGCCAGCGAAGGTATTCGTGATCTATCATGTCATCTTTCAGAAATCCTTTTTCGATAAATACGGCGTCCCATTGTCCGCCCTGGGTTTTGTGACAGGTTAACGCGCTGGCATGCTTTACCTGCAGTGCATTGTAGTGAGGATTCTGCCTGATGCCGGCCATGCGCTTGCGGCGGGAGCTTTCATTCATGTAGTCTGCCATCACCTCATTAAAAAGCCTTTGGTTATCCTGGTAGTTCAGCGCAGGGCCCTCAGAACTGATCGTATCCAGCAGCAGTTTAACATCAAAGGATTCTTCGCCGGGATAATCGACCATGCGCACCGTAGCTTCTGCAAACCGGAAGCCATAGAGTTCTTCTGTTTTCCTCAGGCTTTGTAGTTCAACGATGTCACCATTGGCTATAAATCCGGCTTTCGAACCTTCGGGCAGCCAGAAATAATTATTGCGGACAACCATCAGGTGGTCGCCTGCAGACAGCTCGTTTTCATGAAAAAGAATCCGCTCCCTGATCGCCTGGTTGAACAGGTTGGCGCGCTTGTTCGAACGGGTGATTACAACGGTATTTTCACGGCCGAACTCATGGAAGGCCTGCTGCATGGCATCAGGCATGTCGATTCCTGTAATGCTTACTACATCGGAAAATCCATTTTCCTTGCCGAATAATGGCAAAGGAAGACCCTCTGCACGGGCATTGATTTTGGCCCGGATGGCTGTGGCTACCGACAATATCCCCGATTCGAGCGATTGTCTGACCACATCCGAAAGCACGAAAGTATCCAGGTCGAGGTAAAAAGATTGTCTTAATAATTCCTTATTCAGTGCCGGGCTTTGGTTTATGCCAACGGGAGGCAACTGGCACGAATCGCCCAGGAACAACATTTTACAGTTATCGCCCGAATATACATGGCCTATCAGATCCTCGAGCAGGTTGCGCGACTGGAATGCACTGCTTTCGCCCGATTGCCGGTCGTCGGGGATCATGGAGGCTTCATCTACAATAAAAAGAGTGCGCGTTGATTTATTGGGCAGCACCTGGAAATGAACCTGCCCGTCGCCATCCATTGCTGGCCTGTACAATCGTTTGTGTATGGTATAGGCCGGCATCTGTGCGTACAGCGACAAAACTTTTGCAGCCCTGCCGGTAGGCGCGAGCAACACCGCATTGTACCCGGCTTTTGGCAATGCTTTTACCAGGGTACTCACAACGGTGGTTTTACCGGTTCCGGCATAGCCTTCGAGAAGGAAAAGAGGAAATTGCCCCTGGTCGGACACAATAAATTCAGCAAGCCTTTTAATAAGATCCTGTTGGCCGGGAGTAGGAGAGTAGGGAAACTCCCGGAAAATGGAATTGCTGAATTCGTTGGCTGTTATCATTTTTTTTATCCGCTTTTTTATCCACAAATTTTCACAAATGGGGCACAAATTGGCTCAAATAAATAGACTTTTTATAGATTATTTCATTTTTTATTTCATACAGTATAAACATATGCAGACCTGATGAAGAAAGTTTAATAATTGCATTACTGAATTTCAAATTCACACGGATGTACGCCAATTCAGTTCAATCTATTAGTGGAAATTTGTGTTTAATCAGTGTTATTTGTGAATAAAAAATTCTTCAAACGGGCACTTAGAACGGATATCCTATCCCGAAATTTAAGATTGATTTCCTGAGTCTGAAGTCTTCAGGGCTAAACCATTTATCCGCAATGGAAGGGTTGTGAAAGGGAACTGCGGCATCGAGCCTGAATATAAAGAACGAAAAATCGAATCTGAGTCCAAAGCCAATATCCATAGCAATTTGCTTATAAAAGGAATTGAGTTTGAATTCTCCTCCCGGGAAATCATCGCTTTTATTGCGCAGCCATATATTGCCGGCATCAATAAAAAAGCTCCCAAGCAAAAAGCTATAAATAGGAAACCTGTGTTCGAGACTCGACTGCAGCATAATATCTCCTGTTTTATCGAAGCGGATGTCGGAGGAGGCAAAAGCTCCTGGCCCCAGCGATCGAAGTCTCCAGCCCCGCATGTCATTTGCGCCGCCCAGCCAGAAACTCTTTTCGTAAGGAATGGATACTGAATTGCCATAAGGCCTGGCAATCCCACCCATAAATCTGAATGCCAATAAATTCTTAAACCTGAGTTTCCAGTATTTCCGGTATTCGCTGTCGAATCTTACATATTGTGAATACCTTACTCCAAACCGCTCATAATATCCGTTCTGTGTTCCGTTTTCCGTTTTTGTACTGTTGGTTACATTATCGAACACATAAGGGAGATTTCCGGAAGTTTCGGCATTAATGCGGAACAAAAACTGGTTGTTCTGCCGGGTGATCCCCATATTGCTTAGTATGAAACTGTACCTCAGCATGGTAAGCAGGTGGTCGGTGTACTGTGATTTATACTGTGGGTCGGTAAGCGAATCGAGGTGGGTTCTGAATGATTCACTCGGGAATATCTTGATATAATTTAACTCGATGGGAGAAAAGATATGCCTGATGCGCTCATCTTTATTCCATTTATAAGCCCAGGCCAAGGTCGAGATCCTGCGGTTATACTCGGGTCTGAATTCGACACCGGCACCGGCGCTCAGTGAGGTTCGCCCCTGTTTAATATTTTGCAGGTACTTTGATGGAAAGGGAAGCACCAGGCGTGGGAAATCAATACTTGCTTCCATACCGGCTTCAAGCGTGTTAAAGAAAAGAAAATAATTTCCGGTATTCTGGTTCTTGTTGTTGAGGCTACCCTGCAATTCAGCGCTGGCCCTCACTTTAAGTGAAAGTACTTCGGCACCTCTGAAGAGATTCCTGTTCTGGATTGAAGAGTTAACACCCAGTCCGAAGCGCCCTCCCGAGTTGGTGCCCTCGGTTCCTATGCTGAATAAGCTTCGTTTATTTCGAATCAGGCGGATGTTACAGTCGAGCCATTGTTTCTCGGATGGATTGATTTCATCCGGATTTACCATCACCATGCTGATATTGGCTGATCCTATTATAGGCTGGCTGATTAATTTTTTATAAGAGAGGTTTGCCTTCGCCTGGCTGTAAGGGTCGCCCTGTGCAAATGCAAGGCAGGTGGACAGAAACGAAGGTTTCAGTGCCCGTTCGTTGTTATGAAGGATATAAAATGTTTTATTGGTTTTGTCGGTCTTGTTAAGAAAATAATGGTAGGCCAGTGTGTCGTACAATTTTACCTGTGAGGTATTCTGTGCGTTTGTTATGATATAAATATCTTTAATATAGAACCTGGGATGCTCCATTTCACTGGTTGAATCCGTAGTGCCGGGAATGCGCATCCTGATTTTTCGGATATCCATTTCAACTTCAGCCGAAAGACCTGCATCAGTGGTATCAACCTGGTAATAGATATCGCTCAGCGAGAAATTAAAGTAGCTGTTATTGCGCAATGAATTAGCAATTCTTTCGCGTTCGTCGTCCAATACGTAGGTGTCGTAAATCATCCCCTTGCGCAGTTTCCCGGAAGCGGTATCCGACATCACAAAGTGATTCATTGCGCTGTCAGGTATCACGTAATTGAAGTTTTTAACAATGCATGGAGGCCCGGAACTGATATCATAGGTTACGGAAGCGGTAATGTGATCGTATTTTATTGATTTACTTACACTGGCGTGATAAAAGCCTTTATTTTTGAGGTACATCTCCAGTTTATCGACAGTGCGCAATACCATCATAGTGTCCAGGATAACCGGTTTGGTGCCCAGGGTTTTGCGTTCAAAAAGACGGAACTTAGTTTCTTTCCCTTTCAGGCTGTTTTCGTAAAAGAAAATACCAGGCCTGATATAAGGTGCAAGCCTCCCGGGCATGGCAGACTGCTGAAGGAAGCCTTCCAGTTCGTCGGAGGGCAGGTAAGGGTTATGGTTTTTAATCGTGGTTTTAACAAGCAGGTGCCCTCCACGGCGTTCGACTTTGCGGGCAGGGTGACATGCTGCAAGGGACAACAGCATCAGGATCAGTAAGCTCAGAAGAGTTCTTCTCGTATTCAATCTTTGTTTTTTTTTGCGTCAGTTGCTCAGGCAAAGATAACGGTATGCGGGGAATGATCGAAATTATTTTAAAGGTTAAAAAAGTATTTAAAAAAAATACCATTAATTTGGATGTATGAAATAAATGACTACTTTTGCATCCTCTTAAGGGGAGCATAGCTCAGTTGGTTTAGAGCATCCCGATACAATCGGGAGGGTCCGGCAAAACGAAACTCTCAACGTTCTTTTACAATTAATAAAAATATTGGGAGCATAGCTCAGTTGGTTTAGAGCATCTGGTTTACACCCAGAGGGTCCTTGGTTCGAATCCATGTGCTCCCACAACAAAAAGGTTTCAGGAAGTGATTTCTGGAACCTTTTTTAGTTATTTTTTAAGGCAAATGTTTACATTCTATATTCTGAGGCATTAAATAAATTCTATATAGGGTGTACTGACGGTCCTTTGGAAGAGCGTTTAATGAAGCATTTATCTTTCCACAGAGGATTTACTGCTAAAGCTAAAGATTGGAAGATTGTATACACTGAATTTCTCCCCGACAAACACCATGCTTTACAAAGAGAAAGGCAAATTAAATCATGGAAAAGCAGGAAAATGATAGATCAATTGATTAAAGATACATTTATAAAATAACAATTATTAGCTGGTTCAGGGCATCCCGATGCAATCGGGAGGGTCCTTGGTTCGAATCCACACCAAAATCGATGCAGGTTTTGCTCCCACAACAAAAAGGTTTCAGGAAGTGATTTCTGGAACCTTTTTTAGTTGTCTTGTTTTAGGGTTTTATTAAACATTTTACATTTGATCCGAAGGGAGATCTGAGCTTTGTGTAAAACACTGATTATTAACTGATTTATTTTGACAAAATGTTCCTTTTCTTAAATCCGAGTAAAAATATAAGAATTTTGATAACAGCATTGAAATTTCATATATTTACATCCTGATTCAACACAGTATATTATACAGTTTTTATTAAAAACTAAATCCTGTAAATCCCACACCGTATGAAAAAAACACTTAAAATGTTTGCATGGCTTTGCGGAGCTGTTGCGATTGTGATGATGATTCTTGGTGTTATAGCTGTCTTCACAGGTGGTATCTTGTTTGATCACCGGTGGTCAAATTATTTTTATCCTGCTTACAACTTCCTCCTGCTAGGTATATTCCTGTTTGTAGCAGCCCTGGTAAGTAAAGATTCCAATTCGTAAATCAGGAATTACTACCAGTTATTTTTACCTGTATCCCACGGAGTACTTCAGCTCTGGCATGTGGGGAATACGATACTTTTTTCGCAAAATGATTGCAATATGCTACAGATTTAAATACGCGCAGGCAATCTTTAGTTTACACAATCTTCCTATCTTAGCGCCTCAATAAATTCTCCGTATGCTGACTAAGATAAAAGATTTCCTGAACCACAACCGCTTGTGGCCATTCGTCGATGTATTATTATTCGTAGTAATCACTTTGGGGTTTCATAAACTCTGGTGGGCTTTCAGTGCCGAAATTTACAGTATCTCAGCCTTTACGGCAGCAGCCACCTGGCTTGCAGCAACCGTATACGATGCCAGTGCCTGGCTTGATGCACATGTTTTCGGAATGGATGTTGTTCTGTATGCAACCAATGTTATACATTTCAATGCCAATAATACGGCTATTTATGTTAATGAGAGCTGTTCCGGATTTAAGCAGATGTGGCAGGTCATTATATTATTCCTGCTGTTTCCAGGTCCATGGAAGGTTAAATTGTGGTACATCCCGATGGGAATGTTGGCCATGTTCCTGATCAATGTGGTACGCATAGTTGGGTTAAGCGTTGCCATGATCCACTGGCCCCAGCATTGGGATTTTATTCATATGTGGGTGCTTCGGCCGGTATATTATGTTGTGATTTTTATCCTTTGGGTCATCTGGGTGGAGCGGTTCGGTGGAATGAAGCGGTATGTCAGTTCTAAAGCATGAAACAATCCACCAGGCTGAAAGTACGACTCAGCGATGGAAAGATTGATTTGAAAGGAAAGTGAAGTGACCAGAAATACAAGGAGAAGGGGAGAAGGGGAGATCGGGAGAGGGAGTCAGCAGTCGGATACCGATAGCTATCGGGACGGGAGACCGAAGACCGGAGGATGCATATGTATTGAATCTCTAAACTCTGCTTACGTCGTTTCTCCCCTTACTTTGCAATCCCTCTTCCATAGCAAATCACTTATTTTGCTAGTCATGATATTTTTAAACAGTATCTAAATGCCAGTTAAAATTCTATTGGGAAAGCCAGGCAAACCTGCATTACCCGGGAAAGAGAGAATTACAATCGGAGATAATCCCTGCCTGCCACAAATTATTGCTGATACATTCAAGTGGGAGGTTATCGGACTCGAATTTACGGACGAAAGGGGCATTGTCACTGAATTCGGAGCATGCCGCAAGGGCAATAAAATTGTAATGCTCCCCCATTTTTCATACGGTCCTGCGGCTGATCATGGGCTTGCATCCGAAATACTCAAGTCATTAAAGAATCAGGGATACTTTTGCGAATGGCGGCTTTTTACTAAGGCGTCGGACTTCTTGTTTACTGATAAAATCACCACCATTCTGCCACTGGAGGCTGATACACAACATCAGTTTCTGAAACTGGATGCGAATGTAAAACGCAAAATCAAGAAATGTACTTCAAACGGGATATATGTAAAATCGGGCAAATTAGAGCTCCTTACTGATTTTTATGAAATTTATTCACTTAATATGCACCACCTCGGATCCCCGGCCTTACCCCGGCGATGGTTTGCAAACCTGCTGAAGGAATACAGCAATGGCGAAGCCCTGGTATGGTGCGCTTATTTAAATAATAAGCCGGTAGGGGCAGCGTTTTTGCTCAGTTACCGTGGATTTTATGAAGCTTGCTGGTTCTCAACGCTCAGGGAATATAACAGCCTGTACACTTCCTACGGATTATACTGGACGATGATACACTACGCTGTCGAAAATAAAGGTATTCATTTCTCATTCGGACGCAGTACGCAGGAGAGCGGGGTTCATAAATATAAACAGCAATGGGGTGGTACCGACATTCCCCTGGCCTGGAATTATTCACATCCCCAAGGCAGGAATATCAGGAGTTTTACATTCCTCACCCGTCTGTGGAAACTGTTGCCGTATCCAATCGCTAAATTTGCAGGGCCCTTTGTAGCCGGAAGGTTTTATTAAAATTCAGCTGGGTGTTGTCAGACTGAAGGATATAGAAGAGTTTCAGGGTTATAGGGATTGATGAGATTGAAAGGATTGATGGGATTGATGGGATTGATGGGATTGATGGGATTGAAGGGATTGAAGGGATTGATGGGATTGATGGGATTGAAGGGATTGAAGGGATTGAATGGATTGAAGGGATTGATGGGATTGATGGAATTGATGAGATTGAAGGGATTGAAGAGATTGATGGGATTGATGGGATTGAAGGGATTGAAGAGATTGAAGGGATTGAAGGGATTGAAGGGATTGATGGGATTGATGGGATTGAAGGGATTGAAGGGATTGATGAGATTGATGGGATTGATGGAATTGATGAGATTGAAGGGATTGAAGAGATTGATGGGATTGATGGGATTGAAGGGATTGAAGAGATTGAAGGGATTGATGGAATTGATGGGATTGAAGGGATTGAAGGGATTGATGGGATTGAAGGGATTGAAGGGATTGAAGGGATTGAATGGATTGAAGGGATTGAAGAGATTGAAGAGATTGATGGGATTGAAGGGATTGAAGGGATTGATGAGATTGATGGGATTGATGAGATTGATGAGATTGATGGGATTGACGGGATTGAAGGGATTGAAGGTTTCTCCGTGTCTCCATTTCTCCCGCTCTCCTTGTCTTTTTAAGGGTTTCATTGTTTCAAAGTTTCAGGGTTACAGGGATTGAAGGGATTGATGGGATTGAATAATATGAAGGGTTAAAATTTCACATCTACTCCATTTCTACCACTCTCCCCCTCTTTTTCAATATTTAGTGGTTACAGAGTTGCAGCATTACAGGATTTCAAAATCCGGCGACACTGTGTTAATTGCATTTCAAATGACACCTTTTTACTATGACCATAACACAGCTAAAAACAGACTTCTGCATACAACCAACTCACAAAAAAACTTATCTTTGCCATCCGCCTGAAGCCCTTCCGCATGAATATACTTACATTTGATATTGAAGACTGGTTCCATTTCCTGGAACACCGATCGACACGCAATGAAGTACAGTGGAAAGAATTTGAGCCCCGGGTCAGGCAGAATACGGCAAATATCCTCGAATTTCTCGAAAAACATAATCAGAAAGCTACCTTTTTTATTATAGGATGGATAGCCAGGAAAAATCCCGGCCTTGTAAAGGAGATCGCCGGCGCCGGTCATGAGATCGGACTGCATTCGTACGGGCATCAATTAATCTGGCAGCAGACTCCTTACGAATTCCGGCAGGACCTGCTCCGGAACATTGGAGTGCTTGAAGGTGAACTCGGCTATAAAGTGGATAAATACCGTGCTCCCGGGTTTTCGGTAAAACGAGGCAACCTCTGGGCTTTTGATGTGATGGCTGAAGCAGGCATAACAACGGATGCCAGTATTTTCCCGGCAAAGCGCGCTCATGGTGGAATGCCATCTTTCCCTTTTAATTCGCCCTGCCTGGTCCACCGTAACGGAATCATAATAAAAGAATTTCCGATAAATTATGTCCGCCTTGCAGGAATTCGCACTGTGCTTTCCGGTGGCGGTTATTTCCGGTTCTGGCCATATTCAGTAATCCGGCATTATACCGAAAATTCGCCCTATGTGATGAGTTATTTTCATCCGCGCGATTTCGACCAAAAGCAACCCCTTCTCCGCGACCTGGGACCATACCGGAGGTTCAGGGCGTATTACGGGTTGAATAACTCACAGCAAAAACTCGAACGCTGGATCAGTGAGTATTCTTTTACTGACATGCGTACCGCCGATGCCTCCATCGATTGGGAAAACGCGCCGAAAGCGTATTTGTGAGATTGGGAGAAGTTTAAATTATGACTTTTTGTTAATTGCAACTTATGCATAGTGCTTTGTGCCTGGTGCTTAGTGCATAGTGCCTGGTGCATAGTGCCTGGTGCATAGTTGGTGCATAGTGCCTGGTGCTGGGTGCTTTGTGCTGGGTGCTTTGTGCTGGGTGCATAGTGCCTGGAGCCTGGAGCCTGGTTCTTAGTGCTTGGTTTTTTAGGCTTGGAACTTGGTTTTTGGCTCCTGGTGCTTGGCCCTTGGTTCTTGGTTCCTGGCCCTTGGCTCTTGGTTACCGGTGCCGAAGTATTTACATTCTAACTTTTTTCGCACCCTGCTTCTGCTGATATTATCACTTTTGAGGGGGAGAACCTGGTTGTTTATTCCTGAAAGACAATGCGGTTTTAAATTTATTGCTCAATATTTACCCTTTGCATTTTGAAAATTGCCCCATATCTTATACCCTTATTATAATGGCAACTAAATTATGATGACAACTAACAGAAAACACTGTAATGTTCTTTTGCACCTACATTTTTTTATTTTTTTTTCACTATCCGGCATGTATATTCAATGATTCATTTCTTGACGACCCTCTCCGTCCTTTGGATGATGGGAAAAAGAGAAAGCAATTAATGCATGTATAAAATATTGATTGAGAGATGATTATATTGCTTTATGAAATAACTGGCCGAACACTTTATAAAGTCGGATGCCAACAAAGACGAAAATGAAGATGTTTAAATACTGAAAATTAGCATCAACATCTTCCAAAATGTCATATATTTGCCTTTTTATATTACCCTATGATATCGAACATCAGTGCCAGTAACCCAGTGCTTGTATGCATGCTATAGACAATTTTTATTTTCATTTTTTTCAGCCGGAGTATCGTATAGCACTAGCTTTCCTTTTTGCTGCAATATTTAATTTTTATGCCATCCCGGTAATTATACGGATTGCCCGGGAAAAGAAACTTTTTGATGTTCCCGACAAACGGAAAACGCATGTTCAGCAGGTGCCTACACTTGGCGGCTTAGGAATTTACGCAGCCATTACTGCGGTCAGCCTCACATTTATTAATACCTGTGGAATGAACGGAAACGGACCGGCCAGCAGCCTGACCTCCCTGCCTCCGATTATTGCAGGCTTTACGATTATTTTCTTTATCGGAATAAAAGATGATCTTCTGAATATTGCTGCCTGGAAAAAAATAACTGCCCAGTTTATCGCTTTGTTTATACTGATTGTAGTCGGTAATGTCAGGCTGACTGGTATGCAGGGTATGTTTTACATTACTGAAATCTCGTACCTCGAAAGTATACTACTCTCCTTATTTGCCGGTATCGTTATTATTAATGCGTTTAACCTGATTGATGGCATCGATGGACTGGCAGCATCCGTTGCCATGCTTGGAAGCTTTGTATTCGGCATTTATTTCCTGTTTGCCTTCGAATGGGAATACGCCGTCCTGTCATTTACCATTCTGGGTGCTATATTTCCGTTTTTTCTGTACAATGCCTTCGGGACAAGCAATAAAATATTTATGGGCGATACCGGCTCACTGATACTGGGTTTTGCCATGACGGTGCTGGTTTTCAGGTTCAACGAAATGAACGGTATGCCAGAAGTGGAACCTCATTTCTCCGCCGGCCCTGCATTTTCCTTTTCTGTGATCATAATTCCAATGTTTGACACGCTGAGGGTATTTATTATACGGATGCTTCGCGGATCCAGCCCGTTTAAAGCCGACCGCCGACATATTCATCATATACTTCTCGACCTGGGATTTACGCACCTGCAGTCAACCATTATTCTCATCCTTATCAACATCGGGTTTGTCGCTTTTGCCTATTTTTTCAATTTCCTGGGCAATTCCAACCTGGTGTATATTATGATTGCAACTGCAACGATTCTTTCTTTACTGGCAATCTGGCTTCGCCGCCGGAAGTTTGCGAAGGAAGGTATTGTTGACTCTGAGGAGTAAAGTTTGAGCCCACTCCGAAAAGTCGGAATGGATGATTTGGTTAATTTATTTTGCAAACGCTTAAGTAGTTTCATTTACTTATTAGTTATAAACAAATGATTGTCAGTAACTTGATTAGTATTTCTCATTTATTTTTGGTAGATT
>JBBQSY010000025.1:0-38631 GCA_038213495.1 Bacteroidales bacterium | reverse complement strand
TGTTTCAAAGTCAATGGTTGTTTGGGCAAAGCCCCATGCGCTGAAAGCCAGCAAGGCCATCAGTAATCCAAAGCGTGTAAATTTTTTCATAAAATTTGTTTTTTTTGATTGTTAATAAAAATGATTAGTAAAATTTGATTGTCGTCATACGAGCTGCTATGTAATGTGTATTTGCTGTTTATTTGTGCCTGATCGGCAGTGATTTAAATTCCTCCCGCTAAAATCGTTGCGGGAGGAGTTTTTTAAATGGCATGGTAATCAGGACATCTTAATATTATTCTTTTGAGCCGTTTACTCTTTATAAACTCTAACGTAATCCACGTACATGGTTTGCGGAAAAACAGTACCGGTGACCGTAGTACCTACGAAATTACCACAAACAGCCAGGTTGAGAATGATATAGAAAGGATGATCATACACCCAAGTGCCACCTTTGCTTTCTACTTCTGCTTTAGTAATTCGTTTGTACAGGGTTTCGTCAACATAAAAATCAATATTTTCCTCCGTCCATTCGACAGCAAACAGATGATAATCGGTATCAAACCGTGCATTTTTAAGTCCGAAAGTCTGGGTAAGAGCTTTACCACCGAATAAGACCGGGCCGTGTAATGTTCCATGAACAATACTGGGTTCCTGTCCTTTGTATTCCATAATGTCGATTTCGCCGCACTGAGGCCAGGGCGCTGTGTAGATATTGGAACCTAACAGCCAAAATGCAGGCCAGATACCAGGTCCCCAAGGCAACTTGATACGGGCTTCGAAACGGCCATATCCATGCTCCAAAAGCCCCTGTGTTTTGATACGTCCGGAGGTATATGATGTCCCTTCGGATCTCGCAGTAATTTTAAGACATCCTATTCCGTCAACTACGTCAGTTTTTACATTTTTAGTGCTGTTCGTGTACGTTTGCCATTCAGCATTTCCCCAGCCATCGTTGTTTGGCCCTTTTCCGATATCATATTTCCATTTTGCAGCATCCGGCATACTGTCAGAGCGGATAGTATTAAATTCATCCTGCCACACGAGTTGCCAGTTGTGCTCTTTGATTTCGGAAGTATCTTCACAACCCCAGATTGTAAACATTAAAACCAGGAAGAGAGCATATTTTGTCAATACTAATTTATCGTTTCTCATGGTTATTTTTTTTCGTTAGTTTCTTATTGTTTTGTATCAGGTTTAGTATTCCACGATTAATTATGATAGAAATATACATTATCCAGGTATAAATCAGTCATTTTCGGGCTTTGAGGATCAGCAGCAATAATCAGAAATCCTAAGGAAGATGTTGATGCTAATCCAAAGATCGGTAATGGAATATCCAGACTTTTCCAACTGCCTGTCGTCAAGCCTGCGCTATAAGTTATTGGTTTTTCACCTGCAGCATTATCCTTTAATATGAGTTTAACGGGTTGGCTGTTAAGTGTCGGAGCCACTACAAATATGTCCATATGCAAAAAAGTCATTGAGGATGCATTAACATTATTGAATGTTATCGGCAAATAACTGAAAGTGCTGAAGCTCATGATATGATTTCCATTTATGGAAAGTATATTCAGTTCATTGGTTACGTAGTCCCATTTAGGAGTATCAATGGCGATACTGGAATAAGCGTCGCTAAACAACGAGATTACATTTGTCGGATTCGCTGTTGGTGTAGGAGCCATTGGAACGACTTTGGACAATGTAAGTTTTCCTGAACCACTTAGATCGCCTAATTTTACGCTGATAGTGGCAGTGCCGGTACCCTTTAGTGTTACTACTCCTGTTTCACTTACTGTGGCCACATTGTTATCCGAAGATGTAAAGGTTAAATATGCAGGAGACACACCTACCTGAACATTGACCCCATTGGGTAAGCTCACGGTTTCGACAACATTGCTTGCATAAGTCTGGCCAACGAAACCTGCTGAAGTAGGCCAGCTGGAAACATTTGCAATAGAAAGTTGCTGATGTGCCAGCGTTCCTAATTTCTCAAATTTTACCTCATCAATCCAGATGGTATATCCTAAACCATCGGCCAAAGCACCTGCCGAATAGGAAAACATTCCTTTTTCAATAGTCAGTTTTGATGGATCAGGTATTGGGATAATAATTTTTTGCCAGTTCGAAGTCAGATTTACATCCAGACCCACTTTATATGTTGTCACAAAATTAGACTGGCTTTCGGGATAGCTGCCAAAACTGGCATTCATAGGTGCATTTTGAGATGCTTTGGCCCAGAATGTAAGTGCGTCGTAACCGGAAAGATTGCGTGCCATTGAAGTATAAAAAACTCCACCCGCAAAGTTCCCTGCAGGGTCCGAAGCATTGGGAACTTCAATTTTCATGGATGCCGTTCCTTTATACTTTACAGCAAAATCCACTTCGAAAGCAGTTACTTTACCCCAGGCATCATAATTCAAACCGCTGCTGAATCCATCAATAAAAACCTCCGGAGTAGTCGGATAGTTAGATGCCAGCTCTAAATTGGCTGTATCTTTCTTGCAACTATACGTTGCTGTAAGTAAGAATACTGTCAGAAGAGCGCTTATTGTATAATTAGATTTTATATTTTTCATAGGTCTCATTTTTTTTTAGTTTGTTTACTTGCCTATTTTGAAATGTAAGTATGTTCTGATTTCCCATTCATTCCCATTTCCGTATGCCGGGGCAGTAGGATCTGCAACCATATTGCCGGCAGGACTTAAAATATAGGTCGGGGAGTAACGCGGTGAATATTGGTCGAGCGAACGCCAGTTTAAGCGTATTCCTACGCGGGTATCGGGCAAATTAAACCACTTAGGTTTTCCGGCAGTAGTTGATAAATCAGCAATTACCTGGAGCGGATACGTTAAGTTAAAGTCGTGGTAATAATCGTAAGGTCCCCAGTCATTTACTTTAACCGACGACATTAGTTTTACTTTTTTATAAATCATAGTCAGATCGCCGCTGTAACGCTGAATAATTCTTTCGTCGCTACCATTCGATTGTGCATTTCCAACCAAAATTTTGGCAATAAACCCGAAATCGTGGGTTAATTTCGACACAATGCGGGTATTTACTTCCCATAAGTCGTGAGCTTTAGGTGCTCCCGGGAATGCAAATAATGTACGGTTAGCCATTACACCTATGGCTGCATCCTGTGTTGTAGGAAGATGACGATAAACAAAATCAAGGCTCACGGCTAACGGGGCGTCTTCTGTCATATCGTTATCCCATTCGTACATCCAGGTTCCCGGAGTAGGATCATAGGTAAGTAAAAGTTCACCTGCTACAGTTTCCCTGTTTACTCTTACTGCAAACGGATCATCCAGCACATTTCTTGGTCGGCCTGGAGCCTGAACATCAGCCGGAACCGGACCGACAATTGGTTTTTGCCAAAGGAAGTTCGGAGCGATCTGAAAATCGCCCTTTCCATAACTTAAACCCGTAAGGAAGTTGTATTGATTTCCGCTTCCACAATCTTTAAGTGTCCAGCCGGTAAATGTTTTGGTAAAATCAGCACCACCACTGGCAACCAATCCCATGGCAGCTCCCTGAGCATACCAGCTGACAGCACCTTTTATAAGGGTTACTTTTGCTTTTCCGCCCCAGTTATCTTTGGATGAAACTTTGTCCTGGTAAATTGTATAATTCCCGGTTTCACCTTCTGCAATCTGGTAAATCTCACCATTTCTTCTCGAACCCGACCAGATTCCGCCAACTGTTACTCCAAAATATCCGATTTTTCTTGATATCCCAAGAGTGGCTCTGCGGTTCTCGGGAACCGGTATGGCATACGAACTTGCGGCCGATTTTCGCTGATCAAGGTCTTCCTGGTAAATCGCTGAAATATCGAAATTGGCAACACTCCGGTTGTATTTTACCAATACTGCCGGGTTAGCCCCCCACCATAATTCAGGCCCGAAAGCAAGCTTTAAACCCTTGAACGATTTCTTGGCTTCAACTTCGAATCCAAACGGAGCGTCGCCATTGTAAATATCTATATTCGGTCCATAATTTGTTTCCGGGTACAAACCAAAGAAGTCGCCTTCGTTGCCCCAATGGTAATGGCCGGTACGATAAAATCCTGTAAGCTTAAACCATTTACCGTCCCAATCAAATTCGGCCTGGTATAATTTTACACGTTCTGCTGAGGAAAGATCTACAGTAGTACCCTGTGCGGTTGTCATAATATTTGAACGTCCGCGGTTTTCGTAAAATATTTCTTCAATGGGGTTGTCAGCCACATTGCCAAGCATATTAAAAGTTACGTTTGCCCGGATATTATCGGCAGGCTTAGCCTCAACATTCAAATAGAAAGATTCCATATGATCAAAACCCTGATTTGACGGATAGCCTGCATAATCAGGAGTCTTGTCTTTTGGCGTTGTAATCAGGTAACCGCCTGTGGAAAATGTGGATATCTCACTCCTCAGGCCTACCCTAATTTTTTTCGATTCCTCACTAACCCGGTCGGCCCGATCTCCTCTTGCTTTCTGAACAGCTTCCTCAATCCTGATGTTTGAAAAATAATTATCGACTGTTGCAAGGGTTGCTCCGGCTGCGTATGGATTAAGCCGGTGTACTTCTTTCAGTGCATAATAAGCTGCCCGGGGATACAGTTCGTAAAGTCCTCTTTCGTTGGTTTCACCTTTGGCACAAATACCAAACCATTCCTCATTCATATTGTTTTCGCCCGGTACATAGTCGTACAGATACCCACCGTTACTCCAGGATGCATTGTTGTCGTGCACATCCAAATTGCTGGTTTGTTTGTATTTCCACCATCCGTCGCTGAACTGGAAGGTAAACCCGCCAATGGAGTTGCCTGCTTTCCCCAATCCTGCTACATTTTCGTAGATTTCTTTCCAATTCAAAACATCATATTCAGCCTGCGATTTCTGGTCTTCTGAAAAATTAACTTCGTTGTATGCATCCGCACCAAACTCAGTAAACATGATAGGTTTATCAAATGCTGTTTTAACTTTTTCGAATATATCACCAAAAGACTTACCGCGGTAGCAATTAATTCCAAAAACATCCACATCTTTACATTCTTTCGCAATAATATCAAGGAAAAGAACATCGCCGTTACACATAGCCACAGGAACAGAAGCATCCGCTTTTTTTATTTCAACAAATGCCTCGTTGAACAGTTTATACATGTGTTCGGCGCGTAAAGTTGATTTCCTGTCTTCCATGGGAATATCTTCTGTTTCGGCTCCATCCCAGAAAAGGCCATAGTTGTTTTCATTCCCCAGCAAATACATAAGCACACCAGGAGTATTTTTATATTCAGCAACCATGTCATTTACTTCTTTTAAAAGTAATTTCTGTGTGCCGGCATCGGAATATTCGGTGTTAGGCACCCATACTCCGTTAAGAGTAAGTCCATAACGCCCGAATGAGTGGTTGATAATGGTATAGATACCGTATTTTTCATAAATATATTGAATCCATTTAGGTTTCACCCCGGTGTATTGCCTGATGGTATTTACGCCCATATTTTTGAGTAACGACATTTCGTCATCCAGTGCTGCTTTAATCACGTCGTCCGGTTGTGTCCATAAACTGTAATTATAATTGGTACCTATCGGCTGATAATCCCAGTTCATACCATTAATCATAAAGTCACTTCCGTTGACTACCAATTTCATTCCTTTATCATTCTTTACAACTGATATTTTACCTGTCTGGGCAAATACCGTTGTTGCAAATAAAAAAAGAACAAATGCTACCAGATTTTTTTTCATAGTACTAGTTTTTATGGTTTGATTTTGATTGATTTTTACACATAGAGATTATATAAATTAGCTGAACAGATGTTTTATTTAAAGCAACGAAACAATAGGTTTCAGTTTACTCAGATATGAATTTATTCAGGGTATTTTTTGTACATGAGTTTTTTCATCACTAATTTGGGTGTCCTGTCAACTTTAAAAAGTCCCCAGTGTTTTTCCGGTTCCAAAGGTTCAGGTGATCCTTTCCATGGTTCATCAAAAGCCTCAAATACAAATGTGAAAATGCGGTCTTTGTCAATCCAGTTCATCAAATCGTTGTAATAAATCTCCTGGTTTTCTTCACTTACATGCTCTGGGTTAATACCTCTTCCATTCGAGTTGGTAGCCCATCCGGCTTCGGTAATAATTACCAGTTTGTCGGGATATCTTTCCGCAACAGAAAAGTAGTTTTGCTGAGTGTATGCTATAGCTTCATGAATGTTTTTATATTCCCAAACAGGGTACGTATGAATGGAGATAAAATCCAATTCGGCAGCCAGGTCCTTTAGTTTAGTTATCCAGGGCACATGGTTTTCGCAGAATGTTACAGGCTGTTTGGCTCCTTCTTTTATCATCCGAACGTAACTGATGACACTGGCTACAGGTACATAATGATCTGTCCAGTCAACACAAGCTTCGTTACCGGCCGATAGTGCGAAAATGATATCCGGGTATTGGTTGGCAAAGTCAATCAGTTTTTTTATCCGGTTAACGTTATATTTTTTATTGGCTACCAGCTCTTTTTCTGTATAACAACCACCCCAGGGACAGCCGAAATTATTCATCTCTGCCACTATGTATGCACCCAGCATTACCTTGAAATCAAGTTTTTCTTTTTGAATAACTTCCAGCACAGTTTCGGCATGCTCATCACAATCGAATAAACGCAGATACTTCCATTGTTTGTGCAGTATCAATAAGTCTTCTTTGATCTCTTCGTATCCAGGTGCTACGCCGCCCGGCTGCTGACCTTCCCTGAAGCCTGAATAGCAAACGGCTTTCCCGTATTGAAAATTTATTTTCTGATTATTTTTCATTCATTCATCAAGCTAATTAAGTAATAAGAACATTTACTTGTCGTATTTGACCTCTCCCCCCGCCCTCTCCAAGGAGAGGGAGCTATGCACTGTTTGTTGATCAGTGCAAGAATCTTAAGTCTCCCCTCCGGGGAGATTTAGAGGGGTCAACCCAGTGCAGAATCCATGTATTTGATGCAACATTATTTGATGACCATTACTTATAAACATGTGTCTTTTCAGAAAAGCCAAAAAATGCAGGTATCAGACACGTTTCACATCTTCTTCACCCCCATTGGGAATAATAAATATCAGACCTTTTCTATGGTAATATTCCCGATTTTGAATGTAAAAGGATTTGGCTCATATTTAAGATTTTGATTTTTATCCCAGATTCCCCAGTATGCGCCTACATCGCCTTCGGCTCCCACTTTCCACGATTCATCAAAAGATGAAAAGTAAAAAATTTCAATATCATCGGCTTTTGACCAGAGTTGGGTATTTATAAAATAATTCCTGGCATTTTCCATCGACGGATGTGCTCCCTGCAGACTTGCTCCCTGGCTTGGCCACCCCGTTTCAGTTATGATCACTCTTTTCCCTTTGGCTGCACTCATTGCCTGGTAGTACATGTTTTTCATATATACCAACGAATATTCAAAACTACAGCCTTCCCAGAACGGATAGCAATTTGCTAAAATAACATCACATAAATCAGTGATCCGCGGACAGCTCGAAAATTCGTAATATGCATCCACATATCCAACAGGAATATCCGGAATCGCTTTTTTTACCCGTTTTATAAAATCTATCAGCTCATCTTCAGTTATATCTTTGCGATACAGCACCTCGTTTCCTACTGCGGCAATATCTACAAAACCTTCTTCGGCCAATTGTATCAGTCCGGCTATTTCGCGTTCATTTATTTCAGGATCATTGCCTAACCATGCTCCGACCAATGTTTTTATACCATATTCTTTGGCAACCATGGGTATAAGTTCGTTACCGTCGGTACAGGAAAAAGAACGGACCCATTTTGCATAGGGTTTAATAATTTCCATTCTTTTTCTCACCTGTTCTTCAGTAATCACATCGCCAGGTTTCTGCCCTTCTTCATATACGCTAAAACAAAGACCATGCATCCCACCGTCCAAGACCGAGTTGAATAAATCATTTAATTCCTCGTCGGTTTTATTGGCAAAATCTGCGCCTGCGATTCCTGCCAACGACATTGTTTTTCCTGTTCTGTACGACATATCTTTTTGTTTTTAAATTTCTTGATTAAATTTTATAGTTCCCCTCTTCTACTAACTAACACATCTTTTATTTCTCTGGCTTTTACTTCTGTCAAATCATATTTCCACATGATCCATATTGCCATAGCAGCAGTTATGGCAGGAATTGTGATGTCTGCCAAACGCAATCGTGTAATGGTTTCAGCCGTTTGTACTGCCGCATTCTGGTCAAACCCAACTAATTTCAGCACCAAACCTCCAAGTACTAAGGCAATCCCCTGGCCGAGTTTCACCATCCACCAATATATAGCTCCGAATGTTCCTTCTTTCCGGGGCATACCATTATTTAATTCGTCCAGATCACAAACGTCAGCCGTCATGCTCATCATTAATGTAAATAACCCGCCAATTCCAAAAACCATGAAAGGAATAGGCATAAACATTAACCATGGGTTCTCAGGATTGAAGCCCCACCATTTTAATACGTATCCAACAATGGAAATAGCTGTTGCAATAATGAATGCTTTTCTTTTACCCATTTTATTGGCAATCCAGGTAATTACCGGAATAATTAAAACGGCAGTAGACACCGCACTAACGGTAGAAAACCAGGCAGGCCATGTTCCGGCAAGTGCATAATTTCCTTTAAACATATAGAAAACAATGATAAAATAACTAAAAGATCCTACCATCTGAAATCCATTGAATACTAAAAAAGTAGCTCCGCAGAGTTTCACAAATGACTTGTTTTTGAATATAAGGACCATATTATGCAGGAGCCCCTTCAAATTGTTAGCCAGGGTTTTAAATGAGATTTCGTCTCTGTTTGTAAGGTGGGTTTGGTCAAGCTCTTTGCAAAACAAGGCAGGCATTATTCCTAAAACTATACATATTGCTCCTACAATGATTGCAAGATGATGAACACCTTCTGCCTGTGTTTTAAATATACTGGGGTCAGCAATAATTACCCAAAACCAAGGCACTATCATCCATGCCATTTGTCCGATCGTTTGTGAGAATCCCATTAAACGTGTACGCTCGTTATAATCGGAAGTCATTTCATAGCCTAATCCAATAAGTGGTGTCGAATATATGGTGTTACCCAATAAATAAACCATAGAAAAAATAAGGAAATACCAGAAATTATACATTTGAGAATTTTCGGGGTTAAGTTGCCATAGGACGATAAACAACAAACCGCTTAAAATAGCACCTACAAAAATATAGGGTTTTCGGCGTCCCCATCTGGATTTTGTATTGTCCGAAATATAGCCCATGATAGGGTCGGTAATAGCATCAAAAAATCGTGGTAAACCGCCAAGCAAGCCTGCAAGGAAAGGGTCCATGCCAAATGCTGTAAGTAAAAAGAAAGAGAAAACGCCTAAGGCTCCCGGCAAAAGATTATTCACTAAATGCCCTGCCCCAAAGGCTGCTTTTTGTCCAAGAGGAACTCTGTCCTTGGCTAGTGTAATGTGTTTTTCCATAGATTTAAGACTTATTATTAGTTAAATTTGGCATTAAAATGTTTATTTAGCAGGAATAACAATTGTTTGTAATGCATTTGCGCTGATAGATATTTTTGTTGATTTTTTATCCAGAAAAAGAGTAAAACTTTTTGCTTCTGAATCCTGGTTTAAAACAACAGCTATTATCGATCCATCGGGGTTTTGGGCGGCGGTAACCATAAGATCTTTATCGGAATTTTCCAATCCTATTATTTTAGCTTCAGGCCTGATATATTTACTGAAATGCGCCATTGCATAATAAAGCGGTGTAATGTACACTTCATCTTTATCCGGATCGACCAGTATGGGTGCACCGCACCAGTTTTTGAACCAGTTAGGTCCGCCTTGCTTATCCAGAACCATATTCCAATCCACCCAGCCATCGACCCAATTATTCAGGCACCCGATAATATCACGGGCATAACGAAAAACGGGAACATATTTGGGGTGAAGGTATTTCTGGTCTGCCGGGGCCCAGTCCCAGCCCCAATCCTTGGCTTCTTTCGACCAATACCACTGATCATCTTTCCATTTTGGAACTATTCCATCAATACATGCTTCAGATTGAATAAGGTATTTTGACGGTGCTTTTTTGTGGGCATATTGCAGCGATTCGGGAAACCAGTCGTAGGTGCTGGCATACCAGTGCACAGCAATGCCATCATAATATTTCGAAGAGGCTTCATCCTTATACATTACATCAACCCATTGTTTTAGCTCGTCCCCCCGGTTCTGGTCATACCCAAGTATTTTCACATTATGCCCATCTGATTTTAATTTCGGCCCCAGGTAGTTTTTTACAAAAGCTGTCATTTCCTCCGGACTAAAATTCATACTCTCCCAGTTGTTATTATTTCCAAGGGGTTCGTTTTCGACCGTAAAACCCCAGATGTCGATACCTTCCGCTTTATAAGCGTCGATATATTTTGAGAAGAACAATGCCCAGGTGTTGTAATATTCCGGCAGCAATTTGCCCCCGAGCCAACTTTTATTGTCTTTCATCCAGGGCGGCGCTGTCCATGGGGAAGAAATGATTTTAAATCCATTTTTCGACACAGCCATGGCATCTTTAATCATAGGAATGATATCTGCTTTGTCTTCATCAACCGAAAAATGCTTTAATTCCTTGTCACCTTCAACCGGGGCATATGAATAATTACTTAATGAGAAATCACAGGAATTCATGTGTGTGCGGGTGAGCGAGTACCTGGCCCCGCTCTCGCCAAAATAAGCGTCCACTATCTGTTCACGTTTTTCCCGGCTCATCTTGTTTAATAAAGATGCAGAGGATTCGGTAAATGATCCTCCAAACCCGGTAATGGTCTGGAATATTTTACCAGGCAATATTTTAATGGTGGAAGTTTTGCCAGTGGCGGAAAAATCATCAATCGGATTTAGCTTATTTCCACTGGCAGAGGTTTCATAAACCTTTACAGTTAATTGTTTCTGTCCACAACTAAACACCGGCATAACAAAAGCTAATAATAGGTAGAGATAATACCTGGATTTTTTCATTTTCCTGTCTCTTTTGAAAAAACACAATTCATTCAGAATGCAGCAGTTAAAATATTCCCGATCAATACTATAATTGATTAATCTTTACTAATTAAGAATATTATTCTATAAAGATAAAACCTAAAAATACTTTTTCGACAATCAGTACCTATACAAAAAATATACAGTCTCAAAAAAACAATAACTGGATGGCATTTCTAATGACTGAAAACGCTCAATATATAATAGATAAAGGGATTACGTATTAAATCAAACATGTTGCTGAGAATATATTTTCGCTCAGGGTTTTATATTTTAGCACACAATGTTAAGGTAATATTAAGGTGTTTGTAAGGAACCGGTTATTTTTCAATTACCTATATGCTTAAAATATACTCCGTAAGGTTCTGTTCGTGACCCAGATCCATCTTTTTGCGCAAACGGAATCGCTTGATTTCGACACTTTGAGCTGAAATATTCAGCATGGGTGCAATTTCCTTTGATGATAAATTCAGTCTTAAATACACACAAAGTTTCAAATCACTTGGAGTGAGTAAGGGATGTAACTCTTTTAGTTTTTTCAGGAAATCTCTGTCGGTATTGTCGAATGCATCGCGGAAAGTTGCCCAATCGTTGTTGTTATCTAAATTTTCATCTATAATCTTTAGTGCTGATTTCACACATTTATTTTCTTTTTCCTGCTGCAATTTATTCTTTATTGTATTCAGCAATTCGTTTTTCTTAACAATAGCCATGGATGTAGATGCTAATTCCCTGTTTATTGCCTCCACTTCGCTGTTTAAATTTTCATTTTTAAGTTCGATGATCTGCTTTTCGTTTTCCAGATGCATCAATGCCAGTTCTTTTTTCGCTTCCTGATCAATTTTCTCCTTCTGCCTGTTATAACGTTTCTGGTATAACCGGTTAATTAAGTATAATACCAGTAGAAAAAGCACAATATAAACCAACATCATCCAACCGGATGCATACCATGGAATTGCAACCGTAAAACTGAAAGTCGCAATGTTTGCTGTTAGTTTATTCCCGCTTCTTGCCTTTACTTTAAACGTATATTCTCCCGAGGGAAGATTTACAAACGACACCTTTGATTCTTTAGTCCAATCACTCCAGTTGTCATAAATCCCTTCTAATTTATACTGGAATTTTGTTTGCGTAAACCTGTCGAATACCGGTACATTGTAACTAAATGATATATTGTTTTCGTTAGCTTTAAGTTTATACTCTTTTGCTGGTAAAGGAACACCGGCTGTTTTTTCATTTTGCTTATTTTTTTCAATAGAGTTGATATGTATAAAATGTTCTTTATCAATTATCTTATCCAGATCAAAGAGTATATAACCATTGGTAGTACCCAGCAAATAATTTTTATTCTCCAGATGCAAAAGGTTCTCGTATCCTACCACATTTTCCCTGAGCGACAGAGGCAAGGCAACCCGTGTTATCTGCGGCTTGTTATCTATTTTGCCTGGTGACAATAATACCAGATTCTCTTCGGTAAATGCCCAGAGCATCTGGTTCTCATCCTCTATTAATTTCCCCGACAAATAGGCGTTTTCACCCAGTACAAGTTTATTCAGCGTTGGCTCTTTTTGAAACAGATCCGTTTGGCGGTTATATTCATACAATCCCGAATCACCAAAATACAAGAGCTTATTGTCATATTTTGCCATGCCTGAATTAATACTTCCGGGCACACTTTGCTCTTGTTTATTCTTGATGATCTTTTTAAAATCAGGCGTTACTTCTAATTTATAAACGCCTTTATATTCATGGCTCACAAATATCCGGTTGCCGGGCATTACTTCAAAATACCTGCTCGAAATATTAAATCCATCCAATTTGTTCCTGTACAGCCATTTACCGTTCTTTTTTTCGAGGATATGCAATCCTTCATAATTTCCCTGTAACAGCAGGTTGTCGTTATTCAATATTGGTTTAATATCCCAGGTGCCCAGAATATCGGATATTAATTCTGCCTTGGTGTCACTAATAATAAATGTACCCGAATTATGTCCGCAAAATAATGTTCCGTCAATAGTTTTCAATATCCATACCTGGCCTTTTGTCCCGTTAATGATTTTAAAATCATCCGATGATTTTAATGGTCTGTAAAAGAGTCCCTGGTTTGTACCAAGGTACAAAATGCCCTGGTTAAATGCAGTGGCATAAACGGTACCAAAACTACCCTTGGTATCGGTGTATACGCGAAAAGGCGAAGTGTAGTTAAGCACACTGATACCGTTATCGAGACCCAGCCAGATATTGTTTTCTGTATCCTCGAACAGGGACAGTACAGTATTATTCTGCAGGCCGTTTTTCTTTTCGATGTGCATCGTTATTTTCCCATCCTGTGACAAAATATAAAGCCCTTCGCCAATGGTTCCCAGTGCGAAACTGCCATCCCGCAATTGAATGCTGCTATAAATACTCAGTGTACTGATTTTTGAAGAAGCTTCCGTTTGCCATTCAGAAACAGTTCCCTGGTCAAGAATATAGAAACCTTTGTCCTGGGTTTGTACTAATAATTTGTTGTTAAGTGAAAATATATTGATGATAATATTTTTCCTAAAAACGGGAGAGTCAGAAACTAAGGTCGAATTGCCATTTTCGAGCTGGAAGAGGCCTTCATTCATCTTCTGAAAATAAACCTGGTTTCCTACCTCAAAAACTTTAGGTAAAATTGTTTTTGACGAAATAATCTGAAAAGTTTTTGTTTGGGTATTATAGACATAGATGCGATGCAGCGACTGAAAAAGCACCCATTGACGATAACACAGTATTTTCCAGAAGTGTTCGTCCTCTAACAATTGGGCCTTTATTTTTTCACTCAGCGAGGTATATCTCAGGTTTAAAAACGCATCCTTCTCCCAATAGCCAAACTCCATATAACATCCTGTATAAACCTTATTTCCCTGCACATTTACGGAACGCATGATAGTATGATTGGGGGAAGGATAAAGTTTCCAACTGCTACCATTGTATTCGATGAGTCCTTTGTTATTCGCTATGTAAATATTTTTACCCGGCGACTGGGTAATGTCCCAGTTTTGCGTTTCTCCATGATAAATGTCGGGAACGAAGTTTTGGACAGGACATAATTCCTGCCCCCGTAATACCAACGAAAAAAATGAAAGGAAAACGAATAACAGGGTCCTAAAATGATTCATGTGTTTTTCAGGTTCAACTGATTTTGTGATAAAATTATATGAAATAATCAGTTGTTCGGTTTTTAGCTGTCAAAATAAATCCGTCTATAAAAAGAGAAATGACAACATAATACTGATAACCAGCACATTGTATATTTAACATCTCTAAAACATATTTTTCATGCATAACCGGGGTTCAGATTTCAACAGGTTTTTCGATATCAGATCCCGGCGTTCATGCGCAAATTAAAGAACGAGTTCAAAATTGTCCTTTAGCCGGATATCTGACGAAGAGGCTCCGATCATAATTTCAAAATCACCAGGTTCAGCCACCCATTGCAGTTCCTGGTTATAAAAGGACAGTTTTTCTTTGTCAATTGTAAACGTAATAACCTTTGATTTACCGGCTTTCAGGGCTATCTTCCTGAAGTCCTTAAGTTCTTTTACAGGTCTTATAACCGAAGCTGCTTTATCATGTAAGTAAACCTGTACAATTTCTTCGCCGTCATATTTCCCGTCATTGGCAATGGTTACTGAAACTTCTATTTTTTCATTACTTTTCATTTTCTTACTACTGAGCTGAAGTTTGCTGTATTGAAACGTAGTATAGCTTAATCCGTAACCGAACTCATATTTCGGTGAAAAAGGCAAATCGATGTACGAAGTATTGGGAACATAATCGCCGGTAACCGGTCGTCCTGTGCTAAAATAGCTGTAATAAACCGGTATCTGCCCAACGCTCCTGGGGAAGGTTATTGCCAGTTTTGCCGAGGGATTGTAGTCGCCAAAAAGCACATCGGCAATGGCGTTGCCGGCTTCGCTTCCCAGCCACCAGGTATACAGAATGGCTGGTGCATTGTCGGCGGTATAGTTAAATGCCAGCGGCCGGCCGGCATTTATTAAAACCACCACCGGTTTTCCGGTTGCCAATAATTCTTTCAGTAAATCTTCCTGAACACCGGGAATATCAATATTGCTGCGGCTTTTGGCTTCGCCACTCATATCCCGTTTTTCGCCAATGCTAAGGATTACAACATCCGACTGTTTTGCAATTTCAATGGCTTCAGCAAATCCCGACTTATCGCCGCCTTCGATATTGCAGCCCCTGGCATAAAGCAGTTTAGTAGCTGCACCCACTTTATTTTGAAGTCCCTCCCATTGCGATACAATAAAGTTCGAATCAACACCCGGCACTTCAACATCCCAATACCCCTTGTTTTGTTTTACCGCTTTAACCAGCGGACCTATAAACGCAATCGTTTTTATTTTTTTGGATAACGGCAGGAGATCGTTTTCATTTTTAAGCAAAACAA
The DNA here is from genome assembly GCA_038213495.1 of Bacteroidales bacterium. Taxonomy (GTDB): domain Bacteria; phylum Bacteroidota; class Bacteroidia; order Bacteroidales; family UBA4417; genus UBA4417. The sequence goes on along the minus strand of JBBQSY010000025.1, from coordinate 23,160 downwards.
TACTTCTGGCTGCCACTTCGCGGGCTGCTTTTGCGTGGTCGGGATTGTATAATTCCCGTTGCTCCCTTTCGGGATCGCAATATCTATATGGGTCACTGAATAAGCCAAGCTCAAATTTCTTTGTCAGAATTCTTTTCACCGCATCATCAATTAATTCGGTCGGTACTTTTTCATCTTTTACCAGTAGGGCCAAATTGTTTTTATAGCACCGGCTTTCCATATCCATATCGCTGCCGGCGGTAATGGCTGCCAATGCAGCTTCGTATACATTTTTAGCATATCCATGTTTAACCATCTCGCCAACGGAGGCCCAATCGCTTACTACAAAACCATTAAAACCCCATTTGCCTTTGAGTATATCGCGTTGCAGGTATTTATTCCCTGTAGCAGGCACACCGTTCAGATCATTAAAGGAATTCATAAATGTAGCCACACCTGCATCCAGTGCTGCTTTAAAAGGCGGCAGATAAACTTTCCACAGTAGCCGGTCGCTCATATCAACTGAATTGTAGTCGCGCCCGCCGATAGCAGCACCATAGGCTGCAAAATGCTTGGCACAAGCCATTACAGAATTCAAATCGCTTAGATTATCCCCCTGGAAACCTTTCACCCGTGCAGTTGCAATCCTGGAGCCCAGGTACGGATCTTCCCCGGCGCCTTCCATCACCCTGCCCCATCGCGGATCGCGGGTTATATCAACCATAGGTGCGAAAGTCCAGTGTATACCACTGGCGCTTGCTTCGGTAGCGGCAATACGCGCTGATAACTTTAAGGCATCCATATCCCAGCTGCAGGCTTCGGCCAATGGAATGGGGAAAGTGGTCTTCAGTCCGTGAATCACATCCTGTCCGAAAAGTAAAGGGATTTTCAACCTCGACTGCATGGCGGTTTCCTGCCAGCTCCTGGTTCGTTCGGTGCCGATACAATTCAGAAGCGAACCAACCTGGCCTTTGCGAACCTGACCGGCTTTATCACTATCAACCGTTACAGGACCGGTAGAATTCCAATCATCACTGTATTGATTCATCTGGCCGATTTTCTCATCCAGGGTCATCAGAAGCATTATCGAATCAACTTTTTGACTAATGGATTTTTGAGGCGCCTGAGCTACAACAACCTGATTTACTGATAACAGGATCAGTAGGATTCCGATCAGATAGCATTTTTCCATAAACTTCACTGATTTATTCATATTGAAGCTTTATTTTTTTGTAGAAATCCTCGAGAACAAAAAATGCATTTTTCTTTTCCCCTTTGTCCGAAATCACTCCTTTCCGGTTGAAGCCGTCCTGAATCCCCGGTAATACTCTCCTTGGCGATCGGAAATCAGTCAGTATCCAGGGACTTATGCCGCGGATATTCGGCATTTTTTCAATCATTTTCAGATTTTGCTGATACAGATATTCCTGGTATTCCTCCGTCCAGCGCTCGTTCCGGTCGCCATGCAGACCCTGTAAGGCAGCGCCGCCAAATTCGGATACAACAACCGGCTTATTATAGGGTGTGGTCCATTTTTTATCAGGGGCGGTTTTCAGTTCACCAACGTACCATCCTGTATACTGGTTGAAAGAAACAATATCAACGAACTCCCCTATCTTATCATCTATAATCCCAATTCCATTTTCACCACGGCTCAGAAGCGCGGCACTTATCAACCTGGTAGCATCAAGTTGCCTGGCGTGGTTTACCAGGTTTATCAGAAATAAGTTCCTGGCATCAGATTGGGGAGTTTCGTTAGCCACCGACCAGATAATAGTACAGGCCCTGTTCTTGTCCCTGGTGATAACCTCGTTTAACTGTTTTTCCGCGCAGGCATAAGAACTTTTGTTGGAAAAATCAATCGACCAGTAAACAGGAATTTCTTCCCAAACCAGAAGTCCCATTTTATCGGCCATACGAAGCATATTTTCGTTGTGCGGATAATGTGCCAATCGCACAAAATTGCACCCCAGTTCTTTTGTCCACGTCAGGAGAGCGATGGCATCGGATTCGCTGTAAGCCCTTCTTCCTTGGTATTCTTCATGAATGCTGATACCCCTGAGAAACACGGATTTGCCATTCAACAATATGTCCGGCCCTTTGGTTTCTATGGTTCTGAAACCTATATTATCTTTCAACACCCGGGAACCGGTTTTTAATGTGATTTCGTAGAGTTTTGGTGATTCAGGAGACCAATAGTTTATTTTTTTTCCTTTATCTGTACCTATTTTGAATTCAACCTGTGTTCTTCCTTCGGCATCTGTAGACAGTTCTTTTACCAGATTCAGTTCGGGTATGGTAATTGTGATTTTTTCGCCCTTAAGTTTATCGCTTAATTGCACAAAGCCTTCGATCGTATTCTTATCTCCTTTCTTTAGCTGAACTGAGTAATCCCTGATAAAAACAGCAGGTTCTTCAATCAGCAGCACATCACGGGTTATTCCGCCATAGTTCCACCAATCGGTATTAAGAGCAGGAACAGCATCCAGCTTACGTGTATTATTCACTTTAACCACCAGGTAATTCCCTGAGGGTTTTACCCGGGAAGTAATTTCAAAGTTAAACGGTGTAAATCCTCCCTCGTGAATTCCCAGTTTGATTCCGTTTAAATAAACATCGGCTCTGTAGTTTACAGCACCAAAATATACGAACAAACGGTTGTTTGAGGTTAAATCATAGTCAAACGATTTTTTATACCATACAGTTCCTTCATAATAGAACAGGTTCTCTTTCTGGGTATTCCAGTCACCGGGAACCTGGATGGCAGGCGATTTATCGAAATCATATTCAACCAGTTCCGATTTATTTGTTGTATGATAGTTATTATAATACGCTGATGGAGATTTTGGATTTGTTTCTTCGAAAACCTCTTTATGAAAATTGTAATAACCGTTTTCGTATGGATCGACAATATAATTCCAGCTTCCATTCAGGGAAGTCAGGGTCCGGTTGGGAGTATTGATCAGAAGATCTTGTGACATAACCAACATTGGAAAAAACATTAATACAACAATTAGTTTCACCTGGCTCATCTGTTATAATTATTCATTAAACTGTTCAGAATTATTCGCATTGCAATACAAAACCTCTGATTTAGAATTCTCCGGGGAGAAGACACTTTTGCGAAGTAAGCAGCCTTTTCGAAGTAGTCACAGTACAAAAGATTATTGGCTGTAGTTTAAGTTGACGGTGTAAACTTTGTGAATTCTTTGTGTTTTTGCACCTTAGTGGCATCATTTCTCCTGCCACAAAGTCACTAAGGCTCCAAGAATCACTAATTCCCATTGCAATGCTATTTTAAACTACAGCCAAGATTATTTATACAAGCTTGATCTGTGAATGTTTATAGTTCATAATTGAGTTTATGGTCCTCCCTACTGGTATACCCTCACGTAGTCAACTTCCATTTGTGCGCTGGAAAAAGCAGGATCGATGGCTCCTCCGAAATTTCCTCCCATGGCCACATTAAGTATGATAAAGAAATTCTGGTTAAAGGGCTTGTCTGCCGAGTTAGCAAAGGCATAAAAGAGTTGATCATCCACATAAAACTTCATACTGTCTGATGACCACTCCATGGAATATTTATGAAATTCGGTAGTCGCAGTGTTTATCATTGTAAAACCGCCAATACCGTTTCCGCCAGAATGATTCGGGTAATGCATGGTGCTGAAAATCCTGTTTAACTGGTTGCCTACATGCTCCATAATATCAATCTCGCCGCAGGCAGGCCATCCGGCACTTCCCAGATTATCGCCCAACATCCATATTGCTGGCCAGGTTCCGCCACCGGCCGGAAGTTTAGCCCTTACTTCGATTCTTCCATATCTGAACGAAAACTTTCCTTTGGTAAGCATCCTGGCTGAAGTGAACGTACTGCCGCCATAATTTTCTTTTTTCAAAATTATTTTCAATGTACCGTCGGAAATATACACGTTCTCCGTACGGCTGGTATAATTTTGTACTTCGTTATTTCCCCAGCCTCCGCCACCAATATCGTACCCCCATTTTGCAGAACTCGGCGATCCCGGCGAATCAAACTCATCGGCCCACACAATTCCCTGAACAACGGTAACATTGATCACAATTGTTTTGGTGGCTGATTTCCCCGAGGCACTTTTTGCTACTACTGTAACAGTATAAATACCTGACGTAGTGTAATGAAAAGTTACTTCACCCGATTTTGTCACTTCGGTGCTGCTGTTGCCAAAATCAAAAGTATAGAACGCAGCATTCACGGCATGGGCAATAAATGATACGCCCCCGCTGCTGTCGGTGCTTACCGTAGCGGTTAATGTCAGATCAGTCGGACCCGGGTCAGGTTCTGAATTGTCCGATTTTTTACAAGCAAGCGTTGCAAAGATCAGAAGTATTGTAATCAGGGATAATTTATTCATAACATCTTTAATTTATATACTTTAACCCAAACATTTCCTAAAAAATTCATTTGAGTTAAAGCTTTTTGCTAAAATATATATTTTATTCCAAAAGGCAATCAGAATTACACCTGATTTTTACGGCCGGTTTCAAAGCGCCTGTAACGTGTTGAATAAGTGCTCTTTTAAATTAAAAAAGAAAGGAGGAGTGAAATCTGCTCCTCCTTTCTTTAAATTAATATCCGGTTTATTACCGGTTTTATTAAAGTGCCTTTAACTTCATGTACCAGGCATTTCCTGTCTCGGTTCCCTGTACTCTCAGATAGAGATAAGTAGGCGTGCTTGCAAAAATCTCATATTCCTTAAGCACAGCTCCATACCCGATAAATGTATCAACACCTGGCAACTGTATACTTATTCCGGTTGAAGTTGGAGCTGGTATGCCGGAACTTGCCGGAACAAAAGAAAAGTCGGAAGTTCCGCCGCCATAAGCATAACATCCTTCATCACCTCCCGGAGGAATGCCGGGAAGGCCACCTGCCAGGGCACCGGTTTTAGTAAATGCACCGTCAGGGGTCAGCACTTTTAATGTGAATGCCGAGGCACTAACCTTTGTAAACGTGAAAGTTGCCGTGTAAAAACAATTACAGCAGTTAACTTTTTCGTCGACTGCGGCAGCCCACCAGGATGGAGTAACATTGGTTGGGTCCCACGGACCTACTCCAAAATGGCCGGCAACACTAGGATCTACCGACCAGGTTTTTGATGAACCACCGGTTATATTGGCAACTACTTCCGGATCGGGGGTAAAATCGCTTCGAACCTGAACTTCTTTTGTAGCTGTTGAGGACAAACCACCTTTACCATACACAACTGCGGTAATCCGGTATTTATTAATACCTACCGAAGTGTATTTTTTAGTGACTTTGCCTGTTGGTAAGTAAACCAGATCTAAAGAGTTGTTAGCATCATAATCTACTTTGTATGCAAGGGCGTTATCAGCTGTAACGGAAATTATTACATTTCCGGAGCCGTCTCCGTCAGGATGTGTGGCATCCTGTCCTACAACCTGGGTGGTAATAACAACATTTGCAGGGGCTGTGAGATCTCCCAGGCTGTATTCCTGCTTTTTGCATGCACTGTATATCAGTATCAGCGCTGCAAATACTATAAAGGTTTTGAATGTATTTTTCATCAGTATTATTTTTTAGTTTGTAATTCTAATGTTATCAACATAAATAATATATCCGGGGATAACGCCTGTAGTATTGAACCTGATTACAAAAGCTCCGAATTTCGTATCCGCAGTAATTGCAGTTACAGCGCTGTAATCGAACTCCAGTTCTTCCCAGGCACCGGATGTTGTAACGGTTGCTTTCACAACACCCACACCGTTTGCAGGCTTGCCTCCTATTGCTGATGCCAGTTCAAAATTCATTTTCTTGCCAATCTGAGCCGGATCTGTGTTGTAAACCAATACTTTTATTTTCTTCCCCAGGGCCATATTAATTGGAACATTCAACTTGAAAGTTACAGAACTGGCACCTTCTTTACCCCTGGTAAATTTCCCGACTGTAGCACTGGTATTTAGTCCGGTGGCATATGGATTAGCCAAAACATTAAAGGCTTGTCCTGTGCCATAAAAGGCGGTGTCGGCTAAAAAAGCGCCTTCGAAATCCATTGGCAAACCGGCCATCGTTTTAACAACTTGTGTAGTAGCCGCACCTCCACTGAGGGCAACGACCATAAGTGTGTATGGGCCACCACCAGGGTAACTATGCGCGGGGAGTTTTGCCCCGATTGCCAGCGGTGTACCCACTTCGTTTGCTACATCGCCATAATAAACCAAAAATGATTTGGCATAAAGCGCTTCGGCACTCACTTCTACGTTACCTTCGACAAGCACCTTCAGATTTTCCGGCGCCCGGTAGGTTACAGTAAGTGGATAGGCAGTAGTGGTACTGTTGCCGGTGATATCCTTGGCAACAACCGTAACAGTATAGGTTCCTTCGGGATAGGAATGGATAGCGCTGCCACCGGGTGCAACCACAGCTTTAGCTGCAGTTCCGGTGCCATGACCAAAACTAACTTCATAAGAAACAACACCTTCGCCCAGCGGCATAATTCTCACTAATCCCGAATTATCATTGCTGACTTCGAAAATCTTATCGAGTTTGGAGGGAGCAACAGAATTTATAAATGATAAATCCTGGTCGATTCCTTCGATTTTTTTACAACCTGACACAACAGCCAGCAGAAGCAAGATGCTGCATATATATTTTATTTTCTTCATGTCTTTATGTTTTATTGGATATAACCTAGATTCTGAACTAATTTAGTACCTAATAACTCCCTGTCAGGAATAGGAAAAACTTCATTTTTATTGGGAGTAAAGCCTCTGCTTGCCAGTTTCGACGCTGCATCGCCCCAGCGAACCAGGTCAAGGAAACGTTGTCCTTCGCCTGCCAGTTCGAGCCTGCGCTCTGCTTTTATTGCCGCTAAAGAAACCGGGACTGAGCTAAGACCTACTCTGGCCCTTACAGCATCCAGCAAAGCCTGTGCCCTGGTACCTGTAGCGCCCAATGCTTCGGCTTCGAGTAAATACGTATCAGCCAGGCGGATAACGTAGCTGTCCTGCTTGTAGTTTAAAACCGCATCGCCTCCCAGGGTAGTTACATCGGCCTGTGTAGGCATATACTTCTTCAGGAAATAGCCCGAATTCTGATAACCCTCTATATACGACGCCTTGCCGGCAGTGCTCAGAGCTTTCATATCGAATACGGTTGCAGTAAAACGCGGATCGGATTTTATGATATCATAAAATTCCTGGTTAAATACATTGAAACTCCAGCCTGAAGGTAAATCAGGAGCCGGTGAAGCAATTTTGGTGTAACCCCTGGGCCCGACCATTACGCATATAGAATTACCTTCGTCAGTTCCCTGACCCCAGTTACCCCAGCCTCCAAGACCGAGATTGGTGTGACTTACTTCTAAAATCGATTCGCTGTTGAACTTATTGGCGACAACCCAAAGATCGCTGTAGTTGGTTAACAAACGATACCCGTACTGACTGGTACCTCCCGGAGTGGCTCCGTTAACTTCGGCCAACTGTGCAGCAGCCAGGGTACCCTTTTTCTCATACAGATACACTTTGCCGAGCAATGCCTGTGCCGATCCCTTGGTAAAACGGCCATATTCGGTCGGAGGAATCGTAGGAGGAAGGACTGCAATTGCCTCGGTGAGATCTTTTTCGATCTGGGCAAATACTTTATCCGGAGTTGTTTGGGTTACGTTGTAGATATCAGCTGCAGATAAAGGTTCCAAAAGCAAAGGAACATTTTTGAACAGGTTTACCAGGTTAAAATAGCACATGCCTCTTAAAGCTTTAGCTTCGGCGGCATACCTTGCTTTTAAACCTTCGTCCATTACAGTAGTGGGCAGTTTATTCAACAGCATGTTTGCCTTGAAGATTCCCTGGTAAAAGTCACTCCAGTAACTTCCGGGAATAGTAAATTGGGTTATCGTAAAGTTCGAGAAGCCCTGTATTCCGGCTCCGTCGGTAGCTCCGCCGCCACCGGCAACCTGGTCGTCCGATCCGGCATTCATCATGGTGATCATGTTTTCGAATCCACCGGAGTTTTTACGCATAATATCGTAAACTCCCACCAGGGCTGCATAGGCCTGCGATTGGTCCGCGTAATAGTTTGCTGACAGGAACTGTCCTTTCGGCAGGATATCCACAAAATCCTTTTTGCAGGATACCAGGGATAAAACCGTTGCAGCGGCGATAAAAAAGAATGTATTTCGTATTTTTTTCATTTTCTTTAAATTTTGTTTGTGAGTGTTGCTAAACTAAAAAAACTCAATTTGATTTTTTAGTGTGAAAAATATTTTCACACTATATTAAAATTGCAGTTGCAGTCCGGCTATAAACGAACGAGCCTGTGGATAATACCCTTTATCTATACCATATACACCACCCCCGATTTCAGGGTCGTAGCCTGTGTAGCCGGTTATGGTAAATAAGTTCTCAGCCGAAACATAAACACGGAATTTGGAAACTGATATTTTATCGAGCAGGCTGCTCTTAAGCGTATATCCTACCTGCAGCTGTTTCACGCGGAGATAATCCCCTTTTTCGAGGTAGAAATCCGACATCTTGCCGAAGTTTTCGTTATCATCCTTTGCTGTAAGGCGTGGATAGGTATTTGAAGTCCCCTCACCGGTCCAGCGGCTTAATGCCACGGTCTGCCAGTTCGAATATTCTATATCGAGGCGGCGCAGACCCTGGAATATTTTGTTTCCGGCTACTCCCTGTGTAAATACCATCAGATCAAATCCTTTGTATGCGGCATTTAACGTAAGACCAAAAGTATATTTCGGAATACTCGATCCCAGGAAGGTTCTGTCAGCTGCGGTAATCAGGCCGTCACCATCCGTGTCTTTCCATTTCCAATCGCCGGGCGCGGCTTTAGGTTGTACCAAACCACCTGTAGAATTGACGTAGGCATTTACCTCGGCCCAATTCTGGAAAATTCCATCGGTTTTATACCCGTAGAAGGAGTTATATGATTCTCCGACCTGGGTACGCGTAACAGAGCCCATAGATTGGAATCCTGCTTCTCCCGAAATAAAATTGGCATCCGAATTCACATAAGTGACTTCGTTTTTAAGGTACGAAAAGTTGCCATTGGCCGAAAAGGTAACATCCCCGAATGTTTTATTATAGCCTAATTCAAGTTCGAAACCTTTATTATCCATATCAGCTACGTTTCCCACCGGTGAGGATGAAACTCCCACATAGCCAGGTATAGGGATAGGCCTCAATATACCTGTTGTTCTTTTCTTGTAAACTTCGATAACCATGTTAAAGCTGGTCAGAAACCTTACATCAACACCTATATTAGTCTGTGAAGTCTCCTCCCAGTGCAGGTCTTTGTTATCCAGGGATAATGGTGCATAGCCGGTGGTTATATTCCCGGTATTTCCTATAGCATAATTGAATCCCCCTACAATAGTGGCCAGGTAACCAAAATTAACAATATTGTCATTTCCGTTCACACCATAACCTCCCCTGATCTTCAGGGTGTTGATAATATTGTTGGTTTTCCAGAAATCTTCGCTCGAAACAACCCAGCCTAAGGAGAAGGAAGGGAAGACACCGTATTTGTAATTGGATCCAAATTTTGTGGAACCGTCGCGACGGATAATTCCGGTAAACAGGTACTTCTCTTTATAATTGTAGTTTAAACGGGCAAATAAAGAAGCTAATTTATGTTCGGTAAAATCCCATACGCCTGATATCCTGTTGGCCTGTGGAATGTTAAAATTAAATGAAGCATCCTTATAACTGCTGATCGGAAGACCCTGTATGGTATTCGACGATCCCTGGCCGATTCCCATTACATAAGCTCCCTGCCCCAGCAACAGACTGAAATCATGGTCCTGTATCTTGTTACTGTATGTTAATGTATTTTCAATATTCCAGTCCATACCATGCTGAATGCTGGTTCCATAATTATTAACCAGGTTGGATGTGGATGCATTCAGTACATAAACAGGTGTAAATCCCTGCCATCCCCAGAAAGCCAGTTTCGCTCCTGCTGATGTTCTAAATTTAATATGCTTGTTTATGTTCGCTTCGAGGTATGCATTTCCTGCAATGTCGTCGCTCCAGTTATATTGTCCTAATCTTGTCTGCACGTATGCAAGGGGATTTGTCATTTCCTGGCCCACATTGGGAGAAATCCCATAAGGGTTACCGTTTGCATCCTTTATAACGTTCGGATTATCGTATGGAGCTTTGGTTGCAAGCACCGGGTCTGTTTCAATAACAGGTGTTATCGGGTCAAGATTTATCGCCGAGCTTAATGGTCCGCCAAATTCGCTGTTTGTATTCCCGATACCAATTGATTTTTGACGGGTGTAGCCAAGAGTCTGACCAAATGTAAAAACTTTGGATATCTTATGCTCGGAATTCAGACGCAGACTTACTTTATTATATTTTGAAATTTCCGATAAAACTATACCCTCCTGGTCGGTAAGCCCGATGGAAGTATAGAAAGTAGACCTGTCGTTTCCCCCGCTTAAACTCAGTTCGTGGGAATAACGCATGGCGTTGGTATTAAAAATCTCCTTTTGCCAGTCGGTACCAGTTCCATATTGTCCAATATTCGGGAACCTGATAGCCAATCCTCCGTTGGTCTGGCGTTCGTTGATCAGAGCAGCATATTGTGTTGCATTACATAAATCCAGAATTCGAGCCGGAGCCGCGCTGCCAACAAATGCATTATAGTTGACCATCAGTTTCCCGGCCTGTCCTTTTTTGGTAGTTACCAAAATTACGCCGGTAGCTGCCCTCGTACCGTAAATGGCTGCGGAAGCGGCATCTTTCAATACTTCGATGGATGCAATATCCGATTGATTAAGGTATCCTATACCGCCGGCATCGATAACAACACCGTCAACAACCCAAAGAGGATTGTTTCCTCCACCGAAAGTAGTAACACCACGAACGCGGATGGTAGAAGCATCACCAGGTTGCCCTGAGTTTTGGGCGATTATCAATCCGGAAACCCTGCCCTGTAGAGCCTGTTCAATACGGCCGTTAGGGATTTTTTCCATATCCTTTGCCTTTACGCTGGAAATAGCGCCGGTTGTAACACTTTTCTTTTGTGTACCATACCCTACAACTACAACTTCATCCATCAATACTGCACTTTCGGTAAGTACAATATTAATAGTTTTGGTGTTGGCTGTAACGGTAACTTCCTGGGAATTCATCCCTATAAAGGAAAATACAAGAACCTGACCGACACTGGCCTGAAGGGTGTATTTCCCGTTAATATCAGTAGTAGTTCCGGTAACAGTTCCTTTTATAACCACTGGAGCTCCCGGTAGTCCCAGATTATCTGTTGCCGATTTTACGACCCCGCTGATCTGCACTTCCTGGGACCATGCCCAGAAAGAAAAAATTAAAAAGAACGTACTAAGTAACAATTTGTTTTTCATAATTGGTTGGATTACATGTGATTGATTGTTTATTGAGGTTGGTTGTTTGAGTATTGTCTAATGATGTGGGAAATAAAAAAAAATCCCTCATCAAAATCAATGGTTACCAATTGGTAACCTAATAAAATACAGTGTATGGTTTTATCATAAGCGGTTGGTTTAAGTGTTTTATATAATTTGGTTGGCGTTGGCTATTTTGTTGAATTAATCTTTTTTCGGTTTTTTTTGAAGAGTTCACTGTTTATAAACTCTCACATAATCAACCTCCATACGCACCATACTGATAGCCGGAGCTATACCGTTTTTCAACCCGTTGGTTTCAAATTGAAGGTCACTTCCCCAGTTCCCGCCCATGGCAATGTTCATAATAATATAGAATGGTTTATCCAATGGCCAGGTCGAGCTGTTTTTTACTTCCGGTTTGTAAACATGAGTCAATACATTGTCGATACTGAATTCGATGCAATCGGGTTTCCAGTTCGCCTCATACAAATGAAATTCAGTATTGTATGAATCTATTTTTAGGATCCCTGTGCTGGCTTCGTCGCCATAGCCTGCAGGAACATGAATTGTAGCGTGTATAATACCCGGATATTTTCCCTGGTGCTCCATCACATCAATTTCGCCGCAGGCAGGCCATCCCACCTCGGATGCATTTTCGCCAAGCATCCATAATGCGGGCCATGATCCTGTACCAGCCGGAACTTTGGCTCTGAAAACCACTCTTCCATAGGTAAAGTTATGCAGGCCTTTCGACACTACGCGGGCCGAAGTCCATGCATTTCCGGTTTTCAGCGCTTCGATTACTAACACCCCGCTTTCCTGCCTGGCGTTCTTTGTGGAATTGGTATATTCCTGGATTTCGTTATTTCCCCAGCCATTGCTTCCGAGATCAAAAGTCCAGTTGACTGGATTAAGCGCACCCGAACCGTTAAATTCGTCGCTCCATACAAGGGAATCCTGCTGTGCATAGCAATTTTGCGTAAACCAGATAAATGCAACGATAAACAGAGTTTTCATTTACAGTTTTTATGGGTATCGAACCTATAATCCAGTAATCTTCATGCGCATTATGCTTACTAAAGTACTACAAAAAATCTCAGAAACTTAATTAATGCCCCACTTTTAAAAAATGACATAAAAATCAATACTTTTTTACATCAGAAATTAAATTTATCAGGACAATTAACATGCGTAATCTCAATTTTATTAATTTGTTAAAAAGAAGATTCCTACAGTAAAAACAAGCCTGGCAGACAGCAATAGCATACCAAATGCATTATCGGATAAAAGCAGAAATATTGTTTTTAAATTGCAAAACGCTATTCCTAACTTAACCTGCGAGGCCAAAATGATCAGTTTTGTTGGTGTAATAATAACACGAAGATAAATATTTATTTATTCCCATATAAAATTAAATGATAAAGAAATATTAGCAGGCAATAAAATAGTATTGATATTTAATTGTAATTAACTGTATATGAAATGCATATATATATATATATATTTTATTCTGATTCCAGGTTGTTTTTTTTTGAACAACAACAAAGTTTCCCCAGGCAGGATTAAAAACGGACCTCGCGGAACTAAGCCGGATTTTGGATTTAATACCATGTCAGGGAACAAAATTATAATCTGGAGATTAGTTACCTTGTTGAACAGGGTTTTGATAAAAATAAACTATTCATAGTAAAAGACAGGATACAATTCTCCTCAATCTTATTAACTTTTTTCATAATGTTGGTCGAAATTATTAAAGTTTATTGTAAATTTACAACTTCTTACCAGGAATCTGATGTCCAAACAAAGTTTCATCTGTTATTAAACGATATAAATCATGAAGAAAAGCATGCTGTTTGGTGTAACTAAAGGTGATCCAAGGACAAACAGCTTTAAAAAAAATGATCTTAAATTATTGATATTAAAAGAATTATATCATACCGGGCTTAAATCGATTCCCGGACTCGGCAAAAATATTCATATGAGTACGCCCACTATTACGCGGGCCATTGATGAATTGATAGCCACCGGATACCTGCTCGAAGTAGGTATTGGAAATTCGAGTGGTGGCCGCCGACCGAATTTATATGGATTGAATCCTACCGCGAGGTATGTTTTAGGCATTGATATCAGTCGCAATCATATTCGTTTAGGTTTATTTAATTTCATCAACCAGCCGGTAGCAGACATTAAAGTGATTGACGAAGGTCTTGAAGTTTCGGCTGATTTTATACCCAGCCTGAAAGAAGCTGTGAAAGATTTTATTACAGAATCAGGCATTGATAAAACCAAACTTATGGGGATCGGAATAGCGCTTCCCGGTTTGATAGATATACATACCGGCATCAGCTACAGTTATCTGAAGGATGAGAAACCTGCAGCCATTCATTTTGAGAACTTCCTTGAGTACCCGATTTTTGTAGAAAACGATACGAAAGCAATGGCTCTTGGCGAACAGGCTTTCGGTCTGGCCCAGGGAAAGCAGAATGTTTTGTGCCTGAATATCGGATCGGGCATTGGCCTGGGAATGATATTGAATGGCAAACTTTACAAAGGAAAATCAGGCTTTTCAGGAGAGTTCGGACATATACAGGTTGATCCCGACGGACAGCTTTGCTATTGCGGGAAAATCGGTTGCCTGGAAACACTTGCTTCGGGTACTACCATGATTCGAAGGGCCCGCAAAGAGATCAGTGAAGGCGCTACTACCATTATCGGAAGTATGGTTAAAGGCGATCTGAATAAAATTTCGATCGGGACCATTTTGTCCGCGGCTCAGCATGGCGACCAGTTTGCGATCGGATTGCTGGCAGATATTGGCGAGCATCTGGGCAGAGGGATTGCTGTACTGATTCATCTTTTAAATCCTGAACTTATTATTATAGGAGGTGAACTTACCAAAGCTGAAAACTACATTGTGGATCCTATACAGCAAAACCTGAATAAATACACCATTGCCAAAATACGTAGGGATGCCCAGGTTGTTACTTCCGGCCTGGGTCAGAATGCCGTGCTGATGGGAACTGTAGCCATGGTGATGAATAAGGTTTTTCAAGAAGATCAAAATTAAATTTCACTTTGCTTTGCAAACCTGTTAGCAGTTACATTTCCTTTACTTCATTGTATTAAATCAACTGACAGCTGACAGGCACTGCAAAAAAACACTTAACAATTTCACAAATTCCTTAGAACTAGTTATTGTAAAAAAGCACTTGATCTCCTAAAGGAGTTATAAGCACTAAGTGTAATTAATGCCAATACTTCCTTTTGAAAAACATTAACAAATCAGAAAAATAAAATTAAATACTTTGATTAATGAAATTATCTGATATAAAAGGGTATTCATCAGACACGAACAGTTCGATGTGGAATAATGATGCCTTTGTAACCCGATATGAGAAAATATCCGTTCAGGTTAGTAGTTCGGCAGCAGCCGGTTCTGTTGAAATTGCGGCAAGGATAACTGAACTTATAACACAACGGCAGAAGGAAGGTAAAAATATGGTACTGGGTTTAGCGACGGGTTCCACGCCTCTTAAGGTATACGATGAGTTGATCCGGTGTCATAAGGAAGACGGACTGAGTTTTTCGAACGTAATCACATTTAACCTGGATGAGTATTATCCGCTGGAGCATGACCATCAGCAAAGCTATAACCATTTCATGTGGGACAGGCTTTTCAAGCATATTGATATGAAGCCTGAGAATATCCATATTCCTTCGGGCAGTATAAATCGGGGCGATGTGGCTGATTTTTGCAGGGAATATGAAAACAAGATTTCAAATGCCGGCGGAATAGATATTCAGTTACTTGGTATCGGACGCACCGGGCATATCGGTTTTAATGAACCAGGCTCAGCATTCAATTCAAAAACCCGCCTGGTCACACTCGACAGGCTAACACGAAATGATGCAGCTGATTCATTTAACGGTGAAGAACATGTTCCGCATTTTGCCATTACCATGGGGGTGGGAACCATCATGGCTTCGAAGGAAATATTTCTGATGGCATGGGGCGAAGGAAAAGCAGAAATAATTGCAAGCGCTGTTGAAGGTCCTGTTACGGATGTAATTCCTTCGAGCTACCTGCAAAATCATACAAATGCAACCTTTATTATTGACCCTCCGGCATCTGCACAGCTCACACGCTTTAAATCTCCCTGGAAAGTCGGACAATGCGTTTGGACCGACCGAATGATAAGGAAAGCGGTGCTCTGGCTTTGTACACAAACCGGAAAACCTTTGCTGAAATTAACAGAACGTGATTATAATGATTATGGTCTTTCGGACCTGGCAGCCAGTCATATTTTCAGTAAAATAAATATTAAAGTATTCAACGACCTGCAACATACCCTTACCGGCTGGCCCGGAGGCAAACCCAATGTGGATGATTCGACCAGGCCGGAACGCGCATTGCCTTTTCCGAAAACGGTCGCACTTTTCAGTCCACACCCGGATGATGATGTAATATCAATGGGCGGAACTTTTGCACGACTGGTTGAACATGGACATGACGTACATGTTGCGTACCAAACTTCGGGAAGTATTGCTGTGAGCGATGATGACGCCATCCGCTATCTCGATTTTGTGCGTAATTATGAAAAAATTTATAACATAAATGAGCCTAAAGCAGAACTGCTGTATACAGAATCCACCGATTATTACCATAATAAGAAAAAAGACAGTATTGAACCCGCTGAGTTGTTAGCGGTAAAAGCATCAATACGACGTGGCGAAGCAACCGCTTCATGCCGTTATATCGGACTTCATGAAAAAAATGTACACTTTCTTGATCTCCCTTTTTATGAAACAGGAACTGTAAAAAAGGCACCTTCCGGAGAAAAGGACATACAGATCACTATGGATTTCCTTCGTTCGCTGAAGCCACACCAGATTTATGCCGCCGGCGACCTGAGTGATCCCCATGGCACACACCGGGTTTGCATCGATATTATAATCGAAGCGCTCGAACGCATGAAAAACGAAGCCTGGATGAAAGATTGCCGCGTATGGCTTTACCGTGGAGCATGGCAGGAATGGGATATTGACATGGTTGATATGGCCGTTCCGCTAAGTCCTGAAGAAGTGGTAATAAAACGTAATGCGATTTTCAGGCATCAGTCGCAAAAAGACGGAGCCATGTTTATGGGTGCTGATAAGCGAGAATTCTGGCAGCGCGCCGAAGATCGGAATAAAAATACGGCCCTTCTGTACGACAAACTCGGAATGGCTGAATATGAAGCCATTGAAGTATTTGTGAGATATGAGGTGGAGTAACTAATAGTGAAGAGTGATCCCGATAGCTATCGGGAGTGAAAAATGAAAAATTAAGAGTGAAAAATTAAGAGTGAAAAACTATGATCAACAATCCATCTTTCCTTCCAAAAACTTGTAGTTTGCGCTCCTTCTCCTTGAGGAGAAGGTGCCCACAGGGCGGATGAGGTGAAAAAGTGAAGAGTGAAAAGTGTCTGCACACCCGTAGGGTGTCTGACACTGAAAAAGCTCTTGATTTAAATAAAAAGTTGTTTTGCTAATAAATCGTTTTCCTTTTAATAATAACAGAAATCCAGGCAATACTTACAAATAATCTGAAATACTATGAATACAACATCAACGGCAGTGGACCGTAAAAATTACATTTTGTCAATCACCATTATTGGGGCGCTGTTTTTCATCTTTGGTTTTATAACCTGGCTGAACGGAACATTAATTCCATTTTTAAAAATATCCTGCGAATTGAATAATGTGCAGGCTTATTTTGTAACACTCGCATTCTACATTGCGTATTTTTTTATGGCACCGCCTTCGTCGTGGGTATTACATAAAGTAGGTTTCAAAAATGGAATGGCGCTCGGACTATTCGTAATTGCGCTTGGATCGCTGGTGTTTATTCCGGCCGCATTAACCCGCACATTCGGGCTCTTCCTTACAGGCCTTTTTATTCAGGGTACCGGACTAGCTTTGCTTCAAACAGCCTCTAATCCCTATGTAATTGTTCTGGGCCCACGTGAAAGTGCTGCCAAACGCATCGCGATTATGGGAATCTGTAATAAAGTTGCCGGTGCAATAAGCCCACTGATTCTTGGTGCTGTTGTTCTCAATCAAAATACCACCGATGTTGTCGAAAAACTGAAATCAATAACAGGAATCGAACGTATCCCTCTTCTGGATGCGCTTGCTCACAAAGTAATCGTGCCATATATCATTATAGCAATTGCTCTTACATTACTTTCCATCGGATTAAAATTTATTCATCTGCCTGATGTCGATACAGATAAAGAAGAAGTTAATACTGCTGCTACCGGGACACATAAAACAGCATGGTGGCAATTTCCACATCTGTGGCTTGGTTTTGTAACCCTGTTTCTATATGTGGGGGTTGAAGTAATGGCAGGTGATACTATTATTTTGTATGGTCTTTCGCAGGATATCCCTTTAGCTACGGCACGAACATTTACAACATTCACCCTCCTGGCTATGGTTGTAGGTTATATAATTGGAATAGCCACTATTCCGCGCTTTATCAGCCAAAGCAAAGCTCTTGCATATTCTGCTGTATTAGGAGTAGTATTTGCAGTGGCTGCAATTTTTACATCCGGATTAACCAGCGTTGCGTTTATCGCACTCCTTGGATTATCGAATGCTATTATGTGGCCGGCCATTTTTCCGCTTGCAATTGCCGACCTTGGCAAATTCACCAAAGCAGGTTCAGCATTACTCATTATGGGTATTGCCGGTGGAGCTTTAATTCCCCTTGCATATGGTAAACTGGTGGAATTATTCGGGAATCAACAGGCTTACTGGCTGATGGTCCCGCTTTATATGTTTATCTTCTATTTCGCAATTAAAGGACATAAAATACGCAGCTAACTATGAAACCAACATTACTAGTACTCGCAGCCGGAATGGGCAGCCGTTACGGAAGTCTCAAACAAATTGATCCCGTCGGCCCTTCAGGTGAAACTATAATTGATTATTCCATTTACGATGCTCTCAGGGCTGGTTTTGGGAAAGTTGTTTTCATCATCCGGAAAAGCTTCGAACAGGATTTTAAAGATATTTTCATCTCCAAATTACAACCTTATATTCCTGTTGAATATGTTTTTCAGGAACTGGAAAATGTGCCGCATGGAGTTGAGTTTTCGCCCGAAAGAACCAAACCCTGGGGAACAGCACATGCCATTCTGATGGCCAAAGATGTTATTAACGAGCCCTTCGCGGTTATTAACGGCGATGATTTTTACGGTTCGGATGCGTTTAAAACGATGGCTGATTTCCTTGGTTCAATCACCCCTGACAAGCAAAACCTTTATTCATTGGTTGGATACCAGGTTGGGAATACCATGTCGGAAAACGGAACCGTATCACGAGGAGTTTGCCGGGAAAATGCAGAAAGGAACCTTGTATCAGTGACAGAACGACATCAAATTCAATACACACGTGGCGGAATTGCCTACCAGGAGACGGATGGCACATTTGTATTTCTAAAACCGGAAACCCTGGTTTCCATGAATTTCTGGGGATTTACTCCCGAATATTTCAAACAAACAGAAGCCATGTTCATTGATTTCCTGAAAGTAAACAGCGGCAATCTGAAAGCTGAATTTTATATCCCTTCAGCAATTGATAATCTGATCAACAACGCCGGGGCAGTTGTTAAAGTGCTCAGGAGTAATGCCAGGTGGTTTGGAGTTACTTATAAAGAAGACAAACCCGTGGTAATCGAAAAATTAGCTCAACTTATTAAAGCAGGCGTTTATCCTGCAAAACTTTGGAAATAGAACCGTGGAAAGAGACATAAAAAAAATAATATCCAATTTCAGAATCACAGGTAATTTTGTTGATTATGAAAAGGTGATAACGGGTCATATTAATGAATCCTATTATATAAAAACAGATTCAACTGATCACCCGGGGTATTTCCTGCAGTGGATCAACAACTATATATTTAAAGATGTTGATGGCCTGATGAACAATATTACAGCCGTTACACATCATCTTGCCGGAAAGCTTGCCGGGCACCCGGAACTTGCATTTAAAGTGCTTGAAATAATCCCAACCCTTCAGGGTGATAAATATTACCACCAGGCCGAAAAAAATTATTGGCGTCTATACAAATTCATTGACAATGCTCATGGGTATGATATAGTTGAAAATACTCAAATCGCCTATGAAGGAGGAAAAGCATTCGGCATATTCATGTCACTGCTTGCTGATCTGCCAGCCGATAGACTAACTGAAACAATTCCTGATTTCCATAATATGGAAAAACGGCTCGACACTTTCCATAAATCTCTAAAAGCCAATCCTGCCGCACGGGCAGAAGGAATCCCGGAAGAAATCGGATTTATACGCAAAAGAGCGGATCAGATGCTCTCCATCCCCGCCCTTATCAAGGCTGGCAAACTCCCGATGCGCATAACCCATAACGATACCAAATTCAACAACATATTGTTTGATCACGAAAACAAGGCTATGTGTATTGTCGATCTTGATACGGTGATGCCCGGAAGTGTTTTATTTGATTTTGGCGATGCCATCCGCACAGGTGCCAACAAAGCTGCCGAGGATGAAAAGGATTTATCGAAAGTGGACATCAATTTACCCATTTACGAAGCATATACGCAAGGATTTATAAATAGTACCCGTCACACTCTCACCAGGGTTGAAACCGACAACCTGGCCTTTTCGGCCCGTTTTATGACCTTTATTATAGGGCTCAGGTTCCTGACCGATTATCTGGATGGAGATCTTTATTTCCGTACTCAGTACCCTGAACACAACCTTACAAGAGCGAGAGTTCAGTTTCGTCTTGTGGAAGCCATGGAACGTAATGCAGTTAAAATGCAGGATATTGTTAAGCAATCATTTGGAAAATAAAGAATCTCCTGATAAGAAATTCGAATAGCACCCGTTATAATACAAATGCATTGGCTGTTGGATGCCCGGTTTTGAGACCAGATTCTGTTTTGTGTTATATAATCAGATAAATTGCAGTTTCAGATGATTTTGTTACTAATCATACGTTTAACCAATGAGATTACAAGCTAATTTTTTTCTAGTTACATTTATAATGATATCATTTATTAAAAGCCTCAGCGCAGGATCTTTAAACATTGTACCGGTACCCATGCAGGTTATCGAAGGCCGTGGTGTTTTTATTATTGACAACAGTACACTTCTCCTGATTGATGAAACAAATGGAACCACAGAAATTTCAAATTTGTTCGCTGAAAAAATAAGACTTTCATCGGGGCTGGTTCTGAATGCAAAAAATTATAATCCGGCCTTTCCAAAAAACAATTCAATTATTTTTACTACGCTGGGTGCTGATGTGGCCCTGGGGCAGGAAGGTTACACCATCGATATTTCGGAAACTAATATTCTTATACGATCGGTATCAGCAAACGGATTCTTCTATGGTCTTCAGACATTGTTTCAGCTTATGCCTCCGGATATTGAAAAACGGGGATCGGGGCCGAAAACCTACTCCCTGCCAGTGGTAAGCATTAAAGATAAGCCTCGATTTAAGTACCGGGGCATGCACCTGGATGTTGGCAGGTATATGTTCCCTGTGGAATTCATAAAAAAATACATTGACCTTATGGCAATGTATAAATTAAATACTTTCCACTGGCACTTAACGGATGACCAGGGTTGGAGGATAGAAATCAAAAAATATCCAAAACTTACGCAGGTTGGCTCGATACGGAAGGGCACACAAATAGGAAAAACAGATAATATTGATTCAATTCCGTACTCAGGATTTTACACACAGGCTGAAGCACGCGAAATTGTAGCACACGCGGCATCAAAATTTGTAACCGTAATTCCGGAAATTGAAATGCCGGGGCATTCGGTGGCAGCCCTCACTGCATACCCATACCTTGCTTGTACCAGTGGTCCATTCGAAGTTCTTACTCATTGGGGTGTTTCGGACGACATTCTTTGTGCCGGGAATGATTCTGTTTTTACTTTTTTAGAGGACGTGCTTACAGAAATCATGGATATTTTCCCCTCTGCCTATATTCATATTGGTGGTGATGAGGCTCCAAAAGTGAGGTGGGAAAAATGTCCGAAATGCCAAACCAGGATAAAAACTGAAGGTTTGAAAGACGAAGTTGAACTCCAGAGTTATTTTATCAAACGAATTGAGAAATTCCTGGTTTCAAAAAACCGCCGGCTTATTGGTTGGGACGAAATACTCGAAGGCGGACTTGCTCCGGAAGCTACAGTTATGTCGTGGCGTGGCATACAGGCAGCAGTTGATGCTGCAGTTCAGGGGCATGACGCTATAATGACTCCT
This sequence comes from Bacteroidales bacterium, assembly GCA_038213495.1. Taxonomy (GTDB): domain Bacteria; phylum Bacteroidota; class Bacteroidia; order Bacteroidales; family UBA4417; genus UBA4417. The sequence goes on along the minus strand of JBBQSY010000025.1, from coordinate 1,491 downwards.
GTGGATTTTTGTTATTTCGATTATTACCAGGGCGATCCGGCTACCGAGCCGGAAGCCATAGGCGGTTATCTCACACTCAAAACAGTATATTCGTACAACCCGGTGCCCCCGGTACTTGCATTTGATCAAGCCCAATATATAATCGGCGTACAGGGGAATATATGGACTGAATTCTTAAAAACACCCGAAGATGTTGAATACATGGCTTTCCCAAGGGAGATTGCATTAGCCGAAGTTGCATGGTCGCAACAGGACCGCAGAAATTGGGACGATTTTATTAATCGTATGGATAACCAGTTTCCGCGTCTGGATATATTAAATGTTAAATATAGCAAAGGCTCTTTTGTGGTGGACATTACTACCCAACGCGAAAAAAACCGGAATCTCGTTGTGCTCGACAGCGAAACCCAAAGAATGAAAATTCGGTTCACGCTCGATGGCAGTGATCCGGATTCAAAATCCGACGAATACAATCAGCCATTTGGACTGACAAAGACAACACTGGTTAAGGCAGCTCTTTTCGATAAAGACAAAATGCCTGGAAGTATCAATCAACGTAAAATTATTGTAAGTAAAGCCTCCGGCAAACCGGTTACCATCATCAAACCCTATTCATATAAATATCCCGGCAATGCCAAACAGGCTATGACCGACGGTTTAACAGGCACTGATTCATATAAATCAGGGTGGCAGGGATACGAAGGCACGGATATGGAATTTATTGTTGATTTGCTTCAACCAACCAAAATCAGTTCGGCTAAACTCAATTTTATTAAAAATCCTGCCAACTGGGTTCTTTTTCCCACTGCAGTGGTGTTCTCCACTTCGTTGGATGGCAAAAAATGGAAAGAACTCATTTCAACAAAGTTTGATGCAAGTTCTCCATCAGCAAAAAAAAATATGGCTGCAGGAGGCAATTTCCCGGAAACGGAAGTCAGGTATATTAAAGTAATGGCAACAAGTCCCAAAGTGCTGCCCGATTGGCACGAATATAAAGGACAGCCGTGCTGGATATTTGCGGATGAACTTATTGTTGAATAATCGCATATTCCAACCAGTTCCATCAAAATAATCCTGCCACAAACGGGCAGTGATTATAAAAAGTGCATAAAAAACCGTACCTTTATAGATTATCACCACAACGCATGCAATTGTGTCCTCAATTGCAGACTGTATACCTGCTTGTGTATACATGGAACGAAAATGGTATGAAATTCAAATAATTAAGAGTACTATGACTGTTCATGTAGGTATTGGTTTTGTTACAGGTCGTAAAAATTTCAAGTATGTTCTTCGATCGTATATTAATAATTGGCTGGAACACGGGCTGATAACCAATCAAAAAATAATCCTGCATCTTTTTGTTGCGTATGATCTGAAATATCAGAACACTGTAATAAAAGATTATAAAAACATTGATCCTTTATTAATTGAATTAATTGATTCAATAACCTTTATCGGGGATAAACTAATAAATGAAGAGATTGACGA
>JBBQSY010000024.1:0-38647 GCA_038213495.1 Bacteroidales bacterium | reverse complement strand
TTAATTTCTGACAAATATTTTTTGCAGTCATCATCTGTTTTGAAGCGTTCAGCAAACTCTATGAGGTTTTGACCCCTGAATATTTCCATATTTCTCTTTATTTACAGGATTCAAAGGTATGAATTTAAATGATGACCTCTAACTTTTTTATTTGGCCTGCACACTAATTTCTACAATCCTATATCGTCAGAAATTCCTTTCATAGCCTCAATGGCAATAGCGGCAAAATCGTCGATCGGAATGCCAATCAGTTCGCATTCCAGAATATTTTCGCGTTTCACCGAAGCAGCAAAGGCTTTCTCTTTCATTCGTTTTACAACGGATTTAGTTTTTACCGATGCTATTTTCTTATCCGGATATACCAGAGCTGTTGCCATAACAAGCCCGGTTATGGTTTCACCCGCAGCCAAAGCATGCTGAAATTCAGTGGTCCTGGTTTTCCCGCTGGCAATTTCGTTATGCATCCCTATCGCATCAACAATATCTTTATCAATACCCATTTCAGCCAGCCATTTTGCGCCTTCCGGGCCATGGGTATATGCATCCGCGTTCGTAAATTCCACATCCAGGTCGTGAAGCAACCCTGCCTGCGCCCAGGCTTCAGGATTACGGCCCAGGTGAACTGCCAACGCCTGTAATACGGCTTCGGAGGCCAGGCTGTGCGCAATCATTTTTTCATTTTTTACATGTTTACGAAGCAATTGCAGGGCTTCTTCACGGGGGAGAATCATTTTAAAGGGATTAGGTTTTAGAGGTTAGAGGTTGGGGATTGGGGATTGGAAATCCGAATTGATTAATCAAGAAAGATATTTTAGCATAACACCATTATTCCTTTATAAATCAATAAGGTTCCATTTTTTTTACTGCTCAGGCAAAGGTATCAAAAAAGTGTTTTTGAACTCTTATACCGGCAATTGAAATGAAATGAATATTTTTGCCTTTGCAATATCAACTGTTTCTTAATGAAAACAATGCATCACCTGCTTACAGCCTTGCTTTTTATATGGGAAATTCCGCAAATCGTGGCAGGTTTGGGTGTTTTGATCTTCATGAAAAGCAAAAAACGGGTTGTCAGAATAGAAACGGAAAGACATCATTTCTTTATTGAAACTCCATTTACCGGCGTAAGCTTAGGCTGGTTCGTATTCTGGACACCTGATGGCAACCGTTATCCGCACCTGGTAAATGACTGCCGCATGCACGAATACGGACACGCACGTCAATCGATGATGCTTGGGCCGCTTTACCTGATTGTTGTAGGGATATCATCCTTATCAAGAGTTTTCTACAGACGTTGGTATTACAGAAAGAATGGGCGGAGTTGGGAAAATTATTTCAATGGATTTCCGGAAAACTGGGCAGATAAACTTGGAGGTGTAACGGGGGCCAAAAATTAAAACTTTAAAAAACCAGTTTATTCAGGAATTTACAAAACCTTTGAATTGAAAGAAAACAGTATTATTCGCGCTTCGATATGAAAGATTTTCAGAAACAAAACAAAGCATTTCAAAACGTGATTGATGAAATGTCGGAAATAGCCGGATACCTTTGGCAGCAGGGCTGGGCAGAAAGAAATGCCGGCAATATCTCTGTAAAGATGGATGATGTGTTTGAGCAGAATTTACAGGAAAAATCTGTTGGTCCGTTGTTCACCCTCCCAATGGCTTACCCTGAACTGGCAGATAGCATATTTTTGGTAAGCGGCACAGGTAAGCGGATGCGTGACCTGTCGGTAAAACCAATGGAAAATGCTTTGCTCATAAAATTAAATGATAATGCTGATGGGTACCGGATCATTCCCCGTAAAAATGATGAATTGAACCTGATGCCGACATCCGAACTGCCTACGCATCTGGGAATACATCAGATGATAGCTTTGCGTGGCAGTTCCGAAAAAGTTATTCTTCACACGCATGTAACTGAACTGATTGCTTTAACACAGTCCAAAGAATTGTGCAAACCAGAGGCACTCAACCGTTTACTGTGGAGCATGCATACCGAAACAATTATTTTTGTTCCCAAAGGTGTTGGCTATGTTCCTTATACAATCCCCGGGTCCGTTATGATTGCCGGGGAAACTATTGAGGCACTCCGGGATCACGATGTTGCACTTTGGGAGAAACACGGTATTTTCGCCATTGGCAATAGCCTGGCGGAAACATTCGATATGATTGATATTCTCGCAAAATCGGCCCGCATATATTTCATGTGCCGGTCAGCGGACATTAATCCCGAAGGATTTTCGGAGCAGCAGCTCGAAGAATTAAAGAAACTTTCGGCAAATTTCTGATTCCACATAGCAGAAATAATTTCTTTGTAACTAATCAGCCTGATCAATACAATGAGGATGAATACTAGCCAAAGATTACGCTGATTATACAGATAAGTATAAATGGTTGTAGTCTTTTTTTTGTAATGAAAACTACTGAGAGCAGTTCCAAGTCTGTGTAAATTAGTGAAAACTGTGGCAAAATAGATTAATTAAGGCTGTCTGATTACATATTTTTTAGATGCGGAAAAATAATTCTCATTTTTTGTGCACAACTATAGATTTAACGGATAGAACCAGGAAATATTCCGGTGCGCTGCACCTCTGCATTCATTTGATATTCAATTCTATAAATATTTCTCCGCTCTGCGGCTATTCAATAAAAGCAGGTGTGAAGACCAGGTGCAGCGCACCGGAATATTTATAGCAGAGTGATACAGGATTCACCAATAGGTGCAGCGCACCGGAATAGGGATTGCCATTTAGGAATGACAGATAAAAAATGTGTTTTCTTTTTGCGAGATGTCAGAAGTTTTTAATTTAAGGGTTGAGTCCACTCCGAAAAGTCACAATTTATTGATTTTCAACTTTTTTACCCCTAGCCCCTAAAGGGGAATGCGTTGAAAACCAACAAATTGGACTATGTCCCCTTTAGGGGATTTAGGGGTAAAAGACTTTTCAGAGCAGACTCAGGGTTGAATATTTACAATTTTCTTAACCCCAGCATTTACGTCAAAACGAAACTGCCAAATTTCCACCAATAAAAAAACCGGCATTGAGCCGGTTCATTTATTGATTACGAGTCTTATCAGTGTTTGCTCAGGTAGTCGGCAACACCTTCGGCAGTTTCTTTCATGCCTTCGTCACCTTTATGCCAGTCGGCAGGACAAACTTCTCCGTTTTCTTCAAAAAACTGAAGAGCATCAACCATACGAAGTGCTTCGTCAATACTGCGTCCTAAAGGAAAATCGTTTACTACCTGGTGGCGGACAACTCCTTGTTTATCAATCAGAAACAGTCCACGATATGCCTGAGCATCGCCATTGAAATCTACATAGTCTTCGTCTTCATCATATTCCCATTCACCGGCTAAAACATCATAATTTTCAGAAATGGTTTTCGAAAGGTCCGAAACCAATGGGAAAGTAACACCCTTAATGCCACCGGCATTTTTTTCGGTATTGAGCCATGCCCAGTGCGAATATTTACTGTCGACTGAACAACCGACAACTACTGTATTTCGTTTTTCGAACTCGGTAAGCCTATCCTGAAATGCAATGATTTCGGTTGGACAAACGAACGTGAAATCGAGGGGATAAAAGAAAAATACTACATGTTTTTTTCCGATATATTGGGCGAGTGAGAATTTCTCAACGAATTCGCCTCCGTTAATTACCGCATCTGCCTCAAACTGAGGCGCTTTTCTTCCTACTAAAACAGCCATTTCTATTATTGTTTTTTATTGGTTTAACTTATTATTTTGCAAAGATATAAACATTTTACCTCTAATGTACACAATACGGCATACAAACACTAAAACTATTCAGGCCGGTAATTGTTCGACTGTGCCGGTATAACTTCCGAAAAATTCAGGATTTCAGTTAATTACAGCCTGAATAAGAAATTTATTTAAGTAATTCGTTTACAATATCTTCAGCTTTTATACCCTCCGCTTCTGCTTTGTAGTTGCGAACAATGCGGTGACGGAGAATGGCGGTTGCAACGGCTTGTACATCAACAATATCAGGAGAGTATTTGCCCGAAACAGCAGCATGGCATTTCGCGCCAAGAATAAGATACTGGGATGCCCGCGGGCCAGCACCCCAGGTAAGATAGTTGTCGGCCCATGCATGAGCCATTTCCGAACCCGGACGAGTTAAAGAGGCCAGTTTTACTGCATACTGGTACACATTGTCGGCAACCGGAATGCGGCGTATGAGGTCCTGGAAGTATTTGATTTCTTCGGCAGTGAGAATTACATTCAGAGAAGCAGCGTGCATCGTAGTCGTATTCTTTACCACTTGGATTTCCTCATCGAAAGAGGGGTAGTCGAGCCAAATATTAAACATAAACCTGTCGAGTTGTGCTTCCGGCAAAGGATAGGTTCCCTCCTGCTCAATAGGATTTTGCGTAGCCAGCACAAAAAATGGTTCCTGCAGTTTATGACTAACCCCGGCAACGGTTACCGCTTTTTCCTGCATGGCTTCGAGCAGGGCACTCTGCGTTTTGGGCGGAGTGCGGTTGATTTCGTCGGCAAGGATAATATTTGCAAACACGGGGCCGTGTATAAAACGGAATTTCCGTTCCTGATCCAGGATTTCGGTACCGATAATATCGGAAGGCATCAGATCGGGTGTGAACTGAATACGGCTGTATGTTAAGCCTAACACCTGCGAAAGTGTATTCACCATGAGTGTTTTTGCCAGGCCGGGAACACCAACCAGCAAGGCATGACCTCTTGAAAAAATTGCAATTAGAAGGCTCTTAACAACAGCATCCTGACCTACAATTACTTTTGCAATTTCGGAACGCAATGCATTGTATTTAAGTTGAAAATCGTTAAGCGCTTCTTTATCAGACTTGTATTGAACCATATACCTAATTTATTATTCTGAAAACCGATCAAAGTGATGACCTGTTTATAAAAGGAAATTACTTCTCAGTAAATGTCCAGTGATATTGAAAATCACAGTCAGCAAATTTATCACCCAAACGGATATAGGCAGTTTTCGACTTATTTTCGATCCATTTGGCTATAACTTTTGATTTCTTGCTGTCGAGCGCCCATTCCTGTATCTTATTATAATCGTCTTTCAGATTGGCCTTGTGGGGCTCGGTTCTCAATTTAAGGTATAAAACTCGGTATGCCTGGGTACCATCTTCGGTAGTATAAGGCACACTTCCCGAAATTTCGCCCGGTTTCATTTTATCGATTATGAAAAACACTTTGGGGTCAAGTTCGTCAGCTGCCAGGCTTGTATTGCCCGATGACTGGCTTTGTATGAGTCCTCCGTTCACTTTTCCGGGATCATCGCTATACATAAGGGCTGCTTTAGCAAAGGTGAGCGAATCCATCCGCACCAGGTCGGCAATACTGTCGAGTTTGGCGGCTGCAACCACAAGGTCGTCGGGTGACACTTTTGGTATAATGAGTATATGCCTCGCATTAACAAAATCGCCTTTGCGCTCGATTAGTTGCAGAACATGGTATCCGAATTTGGTTTTAATAACTTCGGAGATATCATTTTTATTTTTCAGATTGAATGCAGCAGATTCAAACTCAGGCGCCATAGAGCCCCGGCCGAACATACCTAATTCGCCTCCTTTGGCTGCCGACCCGGGATCTTCGGAATAGAGCACCGCCAGTGTAGAGAATTTTTCACCTTTGAGTACACGTGCCCTCAGGGCATTAATTTTATCACGCGCTTCCTTGAGCTGGGCCGGACCGACAACAGGGGTTTTAACAATCTGACCTATCTCATATTCGGTCGGAATTATCGGAATACTGTCGGGCTTGAGATTATTAAAGTACTCTCTTGTTTCGTTGGGCGTCATTTTTACGCTTTCCACTATTTTCCCCTGGGCTTGCTGCGAGAGCAATTCAAGGCGCAAAGGTTCGCGGAGTTCATTTTTAAATTCATCCAGGGATTTATCATAAAATTCCTCAAGTTTCTGCTGCGATCCAAATTGCTGGATGTAATAACGCAAACGCCTGTCGAGTTCCCCGTTTACCTGCTCATCGCTTACAACAAGGCTGTCAATTTCGGCCTGGTATACCAGGAGTTTCTGAAAAACAAGGTTTTCGAAGATTTCGCATTTCAGGGATCCCGGCTCTCCGCTCATTCCCTGTGCTTTAGCCTGTGCATACTGGGCCTCCACGTCCGACCAGTATATGGGATGGCTTCCAACAAGGGCGGCTATCTCGTCGATCACTTTTTCATTCTGAGCTTTCGCCTGAAATGCCAGTCCGATCGTAAGGATCAGCATCAAAGGCAGTACAATTCTTCTTAACATCTGCATAAGGAAATTACTTCTTGAATATTTCATATTTGTTCTTTTTCACTGCTTCGCTGATCAGGTCTTCTTCCATTTGTTTTAGCAATCCGGCTTTACGTTTGTTTAATAGTATGGCTCGAATATTCTGAATTTCGAAATTTATCGGCGAGATACTTTCTTTGCTTTTATAGGCTGAAATTGCTACGTAATACAATGTAGTTGAATCCTTTACCTCAATATATTTGTTCTTGCTCAGAAATTCCTGCGGGTCGTCGACCGTAATAGGTACTTTGCGTGTAATATCAGAAAACGACATCCAGGTGCCGTCGTTGATCAGATAATCTGCTCCGTTCTCCTGGCAAAGCGTATGAAGTTTTTCTTTATCTTCATCGCGGCTGCTGAGCAAAAGGGATTTCACTTTAGCGGCAATCGGGGAATTTTTGTTGATAATCACATAACTGGCAGATACAATATTTTCCCTGAGTTGAAAGTTATTCTGGTTTTTCTGGTAATAATCTTCAATTTCAACCATAGCTACTACCGTATCCAGTTTTTGCTTTACCAACTCCGACTCGTAGGCATATATAATGAGCGATTTCCGATATTGTTCAATCTGCTTGGTAAAATCGCGGTTGGTTTCGTCAAGGTTGTCTTCAGCCTGTTTAAGCAACAATTCCTGCCTCACCCAGTTGTTGATAAAGGCTGTTGTAATTTCAATACTGTCGTTTGCACCTGTACCTGGCGGGATCACGCCTGTAAGGTCATCTGCATACAGTATCTTGTCATACACCCTTGCTATTGCTTTTTCCTTCTCGGTCTCTTTCGAAGTAAGCAGATTGCATGATGAAAAACAAAAGATAAAAAAAGCAGAATATGTTAGCAGACGCATCATTTTTACTGGTGAGTTAAAATTGTATTAAATACTTCACGATTAATGATAACCGGGTATTTTGCTCTTAGTTCACTTATCCACTCTTTCTCAAGGTAGTTCTGGTAATCGGCAGTAATGGCACCGAGGATTTCATTTAAAAGTTTAGGTTCGGGTGCCACCACTTTATGAACTACAATTATTGCTTTTTCGTTACCGGTTAAAGTAACAGGATCCGATATGCCTGGTTTCCATTCAATACCATCAATTTGCGCATTATCACCCCTGAGGAATTTTTTATGTTCAATAGTGACTTTTTGGATCGTATCGTGGTTAAATTTTGCTAAAATCTGTTCCTCTCCGATTTTCTTTCTCAGCATTTTTTTCAGGCTCTTTTCGATAGACGGATCTTTATAGGTGACAATGGATGCATCCAATCTTTTGTCCCACATGTAATTGTTTTTATTTTGCTCATAAAACTGCTGCAAGCCAACGGTATCCTTTACAGCTTTCGACCACACTTTTTTATCGGTAAGATCGAACAGCAGGATTCCGTCGTGGTATTCGCCAATAAGAGCTTTAAAATCAGGGTTTTCAGATTCGAGCTGGCTGTCGGCATATTGATTTACGGCTTCATTCACAAGAAAATTGTATTGCTGATATACATAGGCAACGATATCCCGCTTCTCGCCACGTTGCTGGGTGACGGCCAGTTGCCTGGCTAAATCAGCCTGGGTATAGGTTTTAGTCCCGATTGTAAAAAGGTTCTTGTCGAGACCAGCGGCCTGTTCCAATCTCCAACTGGCTACAAAGATTGAATCGGTAACTGATTTTATAAGCTCGTCGAGAGCGGGAAGATTTTGAGTAAATCCGTACCGGTTTTTAATTTTAGCAACAAAGGCATTCTGCATCTCCTGGGTGCGGTCGCTGCGTGGTATCTTTTGTTTGATTTCATCTTTTTCCTCATCGAAAGTGCCAACAGGCTTGCGATCGACCAGTTTAATAATATGCCATCCATACATGGTTTGGAATGGCTCTGAGAAATCGCCTTTGTCTTTCATTTTCTGCACGTTAACCGTAAAATCAGGGAGGAGGCGGTTTACACCGAACCAGGGCAGCACACCACCTTTTCCGGCGGTTGAAACATCATCGGAGAATTTCTTGACTACTTCGCTGAAATCTATGCCCTCTTTTAGCATTTTGTATGCCTGGTTAGCTGAATCGGCCACTTTCAGGGAATCGTCGAGGGTGGCGTTCGCAGGATAAACAAGAATAATATGAGCAAGCTGAACTTTACCCAGGGCAGGTTTTTGGGCATTAACTTTAAGGAGGTGGTATCCGAAATCGGTCCTTACGGGCATGGTAACTTCGTTCAGTTTTGCGTTATAGGCTGCTTCTTCGAAAGGATATACCATATCGAATGCCGTAAAGAATCCAAGGTCACCCTGGTTCCCTTTAATTTTTCGACCATCTGATTCGCGATTTTTCGCTGAAAGATCTTCAGAGGCTTCGGCTGCGACTTTACCAAAATCCTCTCCTTTCAGAATGCGTTTGCGTAATTGCATAATTTTATTCCAGGCTGCCAGGGTGTCGGCAGCCGAAGCCAGCCTGTCGACCCGAATCAGTATATGACTGGCCCGCAAATCATACTGCTTATGGCCGTATGCTTCGCGGATCATCTTGTCACTCTCCGCGTCGTCCGTCAGGTAAGGCTGGGCTAATTGCTTGCGATAACCTGCCAGTTCGTCGCGGAAGGACTTTATGGTATCCATCCCCAAAGCCTGCGCCTCGGTTACTTTTAACCGAAAATTGATATAAAGGTCAAGATATTCTTCAATCGCCTTATTATCGGGTTTTTCGCTCTTAATATTGTTTTTTTCAAAAACTTTAATGAAATCGTTTTTGGTAATTTTTTCGTTGGCTATCTGAAGTAAAACCGGGTCAGTTTTCTGGCTGAACACTGAAATTGAAAAAATGCCAAATAAAAGTAAGAATAAAGCATTTAAGGGTGTCTGTTTCATAAATGGGTGAAATTAATATTTACTTCTGAGGGGTTAATTCCAGTTTTAAGTTTTATGGTCTGATCAAAGGTTAGTTAACGGCTATAGTTAGGAGCTTCGCTTGTAATGGTTATGTCGTGTGGATGGCTTTCGACCACTCCTGAAGATGTAATTTTAATAAATTTAGCATTCTGAAGACTAGCGATATTTGCCGAACCCGTATATCCCATGCCTGCGCGCAAACCACCAACCATTTGATGGATTACTTCGGCAAGCGTCCCTTTGAAAGGAACCCTGCCGACAATACCCTCGGGAACAAGTTTCTGAATATCGTCCTCGGCATCCTGGAAATAACGGTCTTTGGAACCTTTCTGCATGGCTTCGATGGATCCCATACCGCGATACGATTTAAATTTGCGACCTTCATATATAATAGTCTCACCAGGCGATTCCTCAACCCCGGCAAAGAGGGAACCAGCCATTATACTATGGGCTCCGGCTGCAATGGCTTTCACAATGTCGCCAGTATAGCGTATCCCGCCATCGGCAATAACCGGAACTCCTGTACCCAGTAATTCCTTGGCTACCACATAAATAGCCGACAGCTGCGGGATTCCAATGCCTGCAATAACCCTGGTAGTGCATATTGAACCGGGGCCGATGCCTACTTTAACGGCGTCGGCTCCTGCATTTACCAGAGCGCGTGCGGCTTCGGCTGTAGCAATGTTACCAACCACAACCTGTAAATCAGGAAAGTGTTTTTTAACAAGGCTGGTCGTTTCAATTACTCCTTTCGAATGTCCATGGGCAGTATCGATAACCACAGCATCAACACCATTTTTTACAAGTTCGGTTACACGCTCAAGCACATCGGCTGTAACGCCGACGCCGGCAGCAACGCGAAGCCTGCCCAGTTCATCTTTACATGCATTCGGACGGGCTTTTATTTTACTGATATCCTTATAGGTAATAAGCCCTACAAGCCTGTATTCATCGTCAACAACAGGCAGTTTCTCAATTTTATATTCCTGGAGTATGTCTGAAGCTTTATCGAGATCGGTTTCAGTGCTGGTAGTAATAAGGTTTTCGCGGGTCATTATTTCAGCAATTGGACGCTGAGGATTGCGCTCAAAGCGGAGATCACGGTTAGTGATTATGCCCACCAGTTTGCCTTCTGCATTAATAATGGGTATACCCCCGATTTTAAATTCACTCATTATATTGAGCGCATCCTCTACCAGTGCATCTTCTCTCAGCGTGATCGGGTCAGTTATCATTCCGCTTTCCGAACGTTTAACACGGCGCACTTCAGCTGCCTGATCGGCGATGCTCATATTTTTATGAAGCACGCCTATTCCGCCCTCCTGGGCTATGGCAATAGCCATTTTGGAGTCGGTAACCGTATCCATTGCTGCAGATACGATGGGTATATTGATTTTTATTTTCCTTGAAAACCACGATGAAGTATCAACATCACGGGGAAGTACATCTGAATATGCGGGAATAAGCAAGACATCATCGTAAGTCAGGCCATCGCCTGCAAATTTTTCATTATCAATGAACATAGTCTTTTTTTTGAATGTGCAAATTTACTAATTTAAATGGAAGTCCTTGTTAAAAAATCTTAAGGTTTTGTCCTTCTGCAAATGGTTAAAAATCAATATAAATATTGCAACGAACCCACACAGAACGAGTTCCGGATCAGCAACCCAACAATTAACATGAATACCGCTGTATGGATGAAAAGGAATTCATAATTACGGCGGGCCTTCGGCAAATATATTAAAGACACAGGATAAGACTTTGAAGATTATGAAATCTCTAAACCCTCCATAAAAACAGGAAACAAATCAGGGAAAGCCGGAAAAATTACCTCACAAGCATTGCTGTTCCTCGTTTTGTGTATCCCTTGCCATCCAGGGAATCGTAGGTTAGTATATAGGAATACAAACCTGCCGGTGCAGTTTTACCGTTCACCATTCCATCCCAACCTGAATTCATGTCGCTGGTTTCGAACAGTTGCTCGCCCCACCTGCTGAAAACTATCATTTTAAAACTTTGCGGATCAACGAAAAGCGGTACAGGTTTCGGACGTAAAAACCTGTTAATGCCATCCGGATTGAAGGCATTTGGCATAAATAGTATGGGCTCTTTTAATACACAGCAGGTATTGGATTTTGACAAAGCATTAGTCAAATAAGGGTTTAGCGGATTTTCGTTTGCCTCCACCTGGTAACAGATCAATTTACTCTGATCGATACCTGTTAAATCGTCGGTAAAAGAATTGGCTGCCGGGTTCACACTGCCGATAAGTTCAATTGTTGCCGGCTGGTTATTCAGTGTGCGGTAAACTTTGTATCCTTCTATTCCCTGAAGCCAGCTTTGGTATCCGTTCCAGTTTAAAAGGTTTTGCCCGTGCGAAGAACCGCACTTTAACAGAATGGATTGCGAAATGTTTACGGAATTTGTTATACCTCCGCAATCATCATACGCAACCAGACGGTAAAAATAGGAATGAGTATTGACATTTGCGGTAGTATCGTTGAAAAAGGATTCAGAGGGCACAAAACCACCGGCTACCACCAAAGAATCGACAACCTTGAAATTTGAAGTACCGTTATCCGATCGCTCCAGCCTCAGTTTATAAACCGAAACGGGTGGAGTTATATGGTATTTTACATTTATATAGCTTTCGTTTTCAACGCTTACCTGCGATATGTATACGTCGGGTGTAAGGGATGTATTGAACGGCCATACAACCTCACAGGATATTGAAGTGTGAATACCATCCTTGCTGTATGCTTTTAACGAGTATAAGTAAGTGTGGCCTTTTATGAAATTATAATTGTCAGTATAGGTTGTATCTTTTGTATCTATTTCAACTGGCGCAGCCCCACCGTCGCTGCGGTAAATCTTATACCCTCCAAGGCCGCCGGCCATTGCGTTATATGAATTCCAGGTTAATTTGGCATTCTTTTCACAATGCCCGGGTTGCTGAACCTGCAGTTTCAGTGTTTGTACAAACAATTTATAATCAGGGGCGCTTCGGTTTCCGCATTTATCGATGGTTACAATTACATATTTAAATGTACTATCACAAACGGAGAAAACTTTATGAGTAAATCCTGATGAATCAGCAGGTTGTGTGATGATTTTCGGCCATTTAAACCCGTTGCTGCGTCCGATTTCGTAACCTGAAATGGAGTCGTTCGTAATACGGCTCCATGTTAACCTGGGATTGAAACCACCCGGAGTTTGAGCAAGCGTGACATTTACATTCTGAAGATTGGCCGGAGAGGTTAAATCCGACAACAGTATATCTGCAATTCCCGATGTGGCGTCGTTGGTGCCTGAAACTGAAACAAAACGCACACGGTACGAGAAATTAGTGGATGTACAATACGGATAATTTATAGTGTCATTATATTCCGGTGGAGCATTGTATGGAAGCTGTTTCAACAATTCCCAGGGTCCTGAAAATGAAACCTGCCGTTCGACATAGTATATCCCGGGCAAACCCGGAGCAGAATTTATCCAGATAATATTTGCAATCCTCAACTGGTAGTGAGTCACTATGATTGTAATTGCCGAAGGCGCATGACCCGACCCCGATTTATCAGGTTGTAAAATTACAGTCTTATTATTTGCGGCTGATGTAATCTCACTTTTAGCCGGCTCATTGCCAGCAGCGAAATATACATGCCTGTTCGATGCGTTTGCTATAACACAAAAAAAAGATAAAAAAAGTACAAAAAGTGCAGTGCTGAAAGCAATTATACCTGATTTCATAAATGTTGATTTCAAGGACAGGATACAAAAATAGTAATTAAATTTTTCCGGGTCCAACGACCAATGTAAACAATTTTTCCGGATCAAGGTATTTGATTGCCAGGTCCTGAAGTTGAGTCGCATTAATATGTTGAACAGTATCCATCAATTTTTCTAAATGAGAAGTATCAAGGCCTTCTTCAATAAGATCGCGGTACATATCGGCCTGGGCAAAAGGTCCGTCAACAGCACGGAGCATTTCGCCCGACAAATAACTTCGTACCAGCGACAGTTCACTTTCCGGTACCTGCTCATTACACAAACGGGTTAGTTCCGATTTTATTTCAGCCAGTGCCTCTTTTGTAACATCGGCACCTACTTCACCCGAAATCACAAAATATCCGCTTTCACGAAGTGGCACCACTGACGACCCGATTCCATATGTAAATCCTTTATCCTCTCTCAGGTTATTCATCAGGCGTGAGCCGAAATAACCACCCAGGATTGCATTTAATACTTTCATTCCTGCGAAATCGGGATGACTGCGGTTAAACATCAGACCTCCCATTCGGATAGCTGACTGCATGGCGCCCTCCTTAACAATATAGTGATCTTTAAGACCAGACACGGCGGGAATAAATTTTGATCGCATGGTTGGCGCTCCGCTCCAGTCATTACCTCCAAACTGTAGCTCAAGCTCATCGATCAATCCTGGTTTAATCCGGCCGGCAACGATTATCGTACAATTATTCGAATGATATTGAGTCTTATGAAATTCCGATAGATCCGTATTGGTCACTTTGGTTATATCGCCAGGTTCGAGATACATCCCGTAAGGATGCTTGTCGCCGAAAATAAATGAATTAAAATGGGTACGTACCAGGAAGTTTACTTTTTGGCGGTTTACTTCAAGCATCTGCCGCTGTTTCCCGGCGAGTATGGCATATTCATCCGCAGGAAAAACCGGGTTTTTTACTATTTCGCTCAGGAGCGGAAGTGTATTTTCGAGGTGCTTGTTGAGCGAATACAAAGTTACGTAAGCGTTGTCACGTTCTGTAGTATTTTCGAAATGAGCGCCATGGTAATCGAGTGATTCGGCTAACTCCTGAGCGGTATACTTTCTGGTACCTTCCCGCAACATGAGGTTGGTGGCCATGGCCGTAAAAGGTTTTTTCTGAAACCAGCTTCCTGCTGTAAAAACCAGCTCAATGGATATTACGTCCTGGGTACCCGAATTAAACTGGTATACTTTTATACCGTTACTCAGTTGGCAAAGCGGGGGCAGCGTAAAGTTGATCCGGCCAGGTGGCTGAATGGCAGGTTGACGTTTCCGGTCGGGAGTTTTTATCATTAAGTGTTTTTTTTGAATGGTTTGTTTAAATTTCTATTAATGTTACAACTGACAGGCCGGATGAAGTTGAAGATTGAAAATCCGGAAGGCCTGGCATCGCACCAATACAGATTCATGAATTTCAGGGCCGGCTTTATAGCCAAAACTTATTAGTTTTTGGCAATATAGTAGAGTGTAGAACAATTTTCAGGTCTCAAGATTTGCCTGGCTTGTGTTTTCACATCAGAAACTGAAACTTCGGCGTATTTCTGATGCAGGTTATTTACCAATGCGGCATCGCCCAGTAATTCATAGTAAGCCAGGTTCATAGCCTTGTCGAGCACCCGCATCTCGCTGAATTCCATCATTGCCTCCACCCTGTTTTTTACTTTCTGCAGTTCTTTTTCTTCAATCACATTGTTACAGATTTTATCAAGTTCCAGTTGCAAAGCATTTTCAGCCTCACTCATGGTTACCCCTTTCATCAGCTTACCGGTAATTACAAACAACCCGGCCTCCATATCACCCGATACAAAAGCATGGATATCGCTGAACAGGCGAAGATTTTTAACCAGTTCCCTGTATAACCTTCCTGACTGACCTGCCGACAGTATATCGGATATGAGATCGGTTGCAAAAAAACCATTTTCGCTGCGGCCACACATATGCCAGGCTTTATAAATGGCATCGTAGGGAACATCCCGCTCAACAGCGAGAATACGGGCTTCCGTTTGTTCAGGCTCGGCAGTATGGTTGCGAAGGTTTGGGGTCCCTATTTCTATTGTCCCAAACCATTTTTCCGAAAGTGTCCTGATATCGTCCGTATTTACATTGCCTGCAATAACAAGGATGGCGTTGCAGGGATTATAAAAGCGTGTATAAAAATCGCGCACTTCGTGCATGCCGGCCTGTTCAATATGCGATGGATCTATACCAATCGGCGCCCATCTGTAAGGATGCACTTTATACGCCAGGGGTCTCAGCAAAAGCCATGCATCACCGTAAGGCTGGTTCAGGTAGTTCTGCCTGAATTCTTCGACCACCACATTGCGCTGCACATCAAAACTTTTAACTGAGAATGCCAGGTTCAGCATTCTGTCCGACTCCAGCCAGAAAGCCGTTTCGAGATTATGCCCGGGAACTGTGAGGTAATAATTAGTAAAATCGTTATTGGTGAAGGCATTGTTTTCGCCGCCTACTCTTTCGAGCGGCTCATCGTAACGGGGAATATTAACAGAGCCTCCAAACATAAGGTGTTCGAATAAATGAGCAAACCCGGTGCGATCAGGATTCTCGTCGCGGGAGCCTACATTATATAAAATATTCATTGCAACGATAGGCGTACTGGCATCGTGGTGAACGATAACCCTCAAGCCATTGTCCAATGTAAAGCGATCAAAATTTATCATAAATTATATTGTAAAAAGCAGTTATCCGGTAATTAATTAATTATTTACCAGGAACAAATTCCATAAATACCAGATGAACAGAGCTAAACATTTCAATTAATATTTTATGCTTGCAAAGGTAGCTGAAAATTGAGAGGATGCAAGTTCCGGAGATTTGAAGAGTGCTTCTGAAAAACAGGAAGAATATATATGTGAAACATAACTAAAATAAGTCCCGGCTTGTCCATATCATCATATTTTTTACCTTTGTTGCATATTAATTCAGGTTAATCCTAATTGATTTGCTTACAACACACTGCATATAAGGATATGAAAAAAGACAAAGTAATATTTGACCTCATAGAAGAGGAAAAAGACCGTCAGATGCATGGCATTGAACTGATCGCTTCCGAAAATTTCGTCAGCGAGCAGGTATTAAAAGCGATGGGATCGGTATTAACCAACAAGTATGCCGAAGGTTATCCGGGACGCAGGTATTATGGCGGTTGCCAGGTTGTGGACCAAACGGAACAGATTGCCATCGACCGTGCAAAAGCTCTTTTTGGTGCCGAATGGGCCAATGTACAGCCACATTCAGGAGCACAGGCCAATATGGCCGTTCTGCTTACTATCCTGAAACCCGGCGATACCTTTATGGGGCTCAATCTATCGCATGGCGGACATCTTTCGCATGGCTCACCGGTAAACTCATCAGGGATTCTTTACAACCCCATTGCTTATGGTGTTGAGGAAGAAACAGGTACCATCGATTATGACAAAATGGAAGCCGCTGCCTTAGCCGGGAAACCGAAACTAATAATTGCCGGTGCCTCTGCCTACAGCCGCGACTGGGATTACAAACGTATGCGCCGCATTGCCGACAAAATCGGGGCATTACTGATGGCAGATATTGCACATCCTGCCGGACTCATAGCTCGCGGATTGCTGAATGATCCTGTCCCCTATTGCCATGTTATTACTACTACAACGCACAAAACATTGCGCGGTCCCCGTGGCGGCCTTATCCTGATGGGCAAGGATTTCGAAAACCCATGGGGCATAAAAACACCCAAAGGTGAAACAAAAATGATGTCGGCAATGCTCGACAGCGCAGTATTCCCTGGCATACAGGGAGGACCGCTCGAACATGTAATTGCCAGCAAAGCCGTTGCATTCGGCGAAGCACTTACCGACGGATTTATGGATTATGCCATGCAGGTCCGAAAGAATGCCCAGGTTATGTCGAAAGCATTTATGGACAAAGGGTATAAAGTAATTTCGGGTGGCACCGACAACCACCTTATGCTTATCGACCTGCGTACCAAATATCCGGATATTACCGGCAAAATGGTCGAAAACCTGTTGGTGAAAGCTGATATCACATTGAACAAAAATATGGTTCCTTTCGATAGCCGTACACCATTTACCACTTCAGGTATCCGCGTCGGGACTCCCGCCATAACCACACGCGGGCTGAAAGAACAACACATGCCTGTTATTGTTGACCTGATCGACGAAGTAATCGCCAACCACGAGAATGAAGAAATTATTGCCAAAGTGCGTTCACAAGTAAATGAAATGATGAGCGAATTCCCTTTGTTTGCCTATTAATACCGGATACTCGTTTTTTTTCAAAAAGCGGTGTCCGTAAATTTTCGGAGACCGCTTTTACATTTAAAGTTATTTTGTATGTTTACCAAAAATAAACCCCCACTTATGAAAACTGTATATATTGTTCGTCATGGTAAAGCCATACCGGCAAGTGCTAACATTGCTGATGCTGACAGATTACTTACTGATACCGGAGTTGCACGTACCTGTAGGGTAGCCCTGTATATGGCCGAAAGCAAACCTGTTATCGATCAGATAATCGCAAGTCCGGCTGAAAGAGCTTATGCTACAGCACTGATTATTGCCGATAAACTGGGCATAGCAGCCAGTAATGTGGTTGCAAACGAAAAACTTTTTACCGGCGATGATCAGGATGCTCTTGCAATCATCGAGGAACTTGACGATTCAATAAACAGTATAATGATAGTTGGACATAATCCGGTTATCACAAAGGTTGCAAATCATTTCGCAAATCCAAAACTCGATTCATTACCTACCACAGGTGTTGTTTCGGTTCACCTGGAAACCGAAAAATGGGCTGATCTGAAAACGGCTAAAACAATTCAGAACTTTACTGTCTGGCCCGGGATGTTATAATCAATATCCCAAAGCATTTTCTTATTCGTTTCCGGAATATTTTCTCTCGGAACTATAGCCGTATGTCTTTGCTGTTGTGCGTAGTGAAAAATGCATATAAGCGAAAACATAGTATGGAAATTATTCCTCTTTTTCTGAAGTATGATCTCATAAGTTTATTCCTGAAGCACTGGAGGCAGGACGTACTCACGAATTTTATCCGCCATCTGATATATCAACTATCCATAGCTACTCCAGGCTTTCCTTTTTCTGATTCAAAGCTTTTGCGAATCACAGGCTGGTTATCCTAAAGCCTTCAAGAAACGAAGTCCTGAAATTTATTTTAAGTATATCTTTCAGGCAAAATGCAGGATATTATTTATACTATCTTAACTTTGAGCTTGCATCTATTGTCTTATCTTTGTCAAATATAGCGTTTCTGTATTGGTTTCGCTTTTTAAGAATCAACAGAAGTCAAGATTTACAGGAACAAATACTGCTTTATACTGTTATGATCAGAGTATAATTTTTTAAGAGGAATAATAATTCGCAAACACATATGGCCGGAACCAAAAGTAATACTATCAACCGTGAAATCAGTTGGCTGCATTTCAATGAACGGGTATTGCAGGAAGCATCCGACCCATCCACCCCTTTAATTAACCGTATCAAATTCCTGGGTATCTATTCCAATAACCTGGATGAGTTTTATCGTGTGCGTGTAGCAACAGTTAACCGGATGATAGGGATGGAAAAAGGTGGCTATCGCGACAAATCACTCAATCAGCGCAAAACACTTCGTGATATTAACCGCATTACCAAAGAACAACAAAAAGAATTCCAGCGGATTTACGAATCTTCTATGGCCGAACTTGCCGATAAAAATATTTATGTAATAAGTGATAATGAGTTAACCAGCGAGCAGGGCCGGTTTGTGGAACAATATTTCAGGGAAAATGTAAGGCCGAGTCTGTTCCCTATCATCCTGAGTAACCTTAAAGCTACTTCGCTTCACGATCACTCCCTGTATCTGGCAATCGTATTGCAGGTTAAAGGTCAGCCATCCCTGGAAAAATATGCGCTTGTCGAAGTTCCGGTCAACACCTTGTCCCGTTTCCTGATCCTTCCTCCGGAAAATGAAAAGCATTATATTATTCTATTGGATGATGTAATACGGTATTGTCTGAACGAAATTTTTTCTGTCTTCGGATTCAATTCGTACAAAGCGTATGGTATAAAGTTTACACGTGATGCAGAACTTGATATTGACAACGATGTGTCGAAAAGTTTTATTGAACTTATGACAGAGGGGCTTAAACAGCGGGAAGTAGCCACACCTGTGAGGTTTGTTTACGACCGCCATATGCCCGAAAGGCTCTTAAAGCAACTGCTGGCTAAACTTAACATCAGCCAGAGCGATACCGTTTCGCCCGGTGGCCGGTATCATAATTTCAAGGATTTTGTAAATTTTCCCAATATAGGCACACCCGATCTGGAATTCAGCCCTTTGCCTCCGCTCGAACATCAGGGGCTGCGGGTAACAAAAAGTATTTTGACCGGCATCAAAGAAAAAGATTACCTGCTGCATTATCCCTACCAATCCTTTCACTACCTGATCGACCTGTTGCGCGAGGCCTCACTCGATCCACAGGTGAGGGCAATAAAAATGACACTTTACCGTGTTGCCAGTTTCTCAAATGTGGTAAATGCCCTGATAAATGCCGCAAGGAACGGCAAAGAAGTAACTGTTTTTCTCGAAGTGCAGGCCAGGTTCGATGAAGAAGCCAATATTTACTGGGCCGGAAAAATGCAGGAAGAAGGGGTTCGGGTTATCCAATCGATTCCCGGATATAAAGTACATGCCAAACTGCTGCTAATCCGCCGCAAGGAAGGTGCCAGGAATGTGTATTATGCGGGTGTTGGCACCGGGAACTTCAACGAAACTACTGCAAAAATATATACAGATGTATCGATTTTTACAGCCGATAAAGGAATAGTTGCCGATGTGAACAGCGTTTTTCACCTTTTTGAATCCATCTATAACACTCCCAGGTTTTCGAGGCTAATTGTTGCGCCGTTTCATATGCGTAACCAGTTTATTAAGCTGTTAAACAACGAAATCCGTAATGCCAAAGCCGGAACTGACGCATGGGTAATTCTGAAACTTAATCACCTTACCGATATTAAAACCATCAAGAAACTCTATGAAGCAAGTGCGGCAGGCGTAAAAATAAAACTGATAATCAGGGGTATATGTATGCTAAAACCCGGTGTATCCAATCTGAGCGAAAATATCGAAGCCGTCACTATTGTAGGCCGGTTTCTCGAACATAGCCGGATTATTGTATTTGCAAATGGTGGAGATGAATTGTATTACCTTTCATCGGCCGACTGGATGGAACGCAATTTCGACAACCGTATTGAAGTGGCTTGCCCCATATCCGACCGTGAACTGCAACGCGAACTGATGACCATGCTTCAGATTCAGTTACGCGATAATACCAAAGCGCGACATATTACGCATACAAAATCCAATCAGTACGTGATTGGAAATCCAAACCTGAAAATCAATTCCCAGGTGGAAACGTATAAGTTTTTTAAGGATAAAATAATGTAATTCAATATTATAAATAACTATTGCTGCGTTCGTTAATCGTACCCTGTTAATCGCAATTCCCTTAGTTACTCAACTTTGCATGATCAACAAGGTACTCGCTTTCGCCCCGCCAGGGCAGCGGATTGTTTTTCTGTGTATAGTGAACAACAACGCTTTTACCCTGCAGAGAGTCGAGCTGAAGGGCAATACTTTCATCCTTTACCGAAAAGAGAAATTTCTCGGATGCGAGGGCAACATTTTTATTGCTTTCAACACTGCTGAGGACCATTTCACCCTCATAGGTTTTAAATATGGTGCCTTTGTGCGAAAACTTCTGCAACATGCCTGCCCTGTATCCTTCACTGTATGTAAAGAAGTAGCTCCAGTAAATCCAGATACCTATAAAAAGCACCAGTATTGCTAAAGCGATATAAAGAATTTTCTTTATTTTTCTTTTGATTACGCTTCCGGGTTTAGTGGCCGGTGCTGTGCCATTAGCTTTATTGATATCTGCCATACTATTTCTTTTCTACAAAGATAACAAAAACAAGATTCAGAAAAATTTTCCTGGTTTAAAACAAAGCGTGCAAATAACCCTGACCGAATTGAATCTGGCATCCATTCGCATCAAAATGATAATTATCTTTGCCACTTAAATGAATCACTGTAAATGATATTATTTGAAGAAGCATTGCAGATCATCAGCCAATCTGCCATTCCCCTTGCATCTGAAAAGATAAAACTTGAAGACTGCCTGGGAAGAGTTCTGTCCAAAGATGTTTTTTCGGATATGGATATGCCTCCTTTCGATAAGTCAGCCGTTGATGGCTTCGCTTGTCGTAAGGCTGATCTTAAAAATGAACTCACTGTAATCGAAACTATCCCGGCAGGAAAAGTACCCGTAAAAATCGTCGGTCCGAATGAATGCTCCAAACTTATGACGGGCGGAATGCTGCCGGCAGGCGCCGATACAGTAATCATGGTCGAATATGTTGAAAATACCGGGCCTGCTACCATCCGTTTCAATGCTCCGGGAACATCTTCGAACTATTGCCCCCGGGCCGAAGATATTTCATCCGGAGAGAAAGTGCTCGATAAAGGCACCCTGATACGGCCACAGGAAGTTGCCATACTAGCTTCGGTAGGATGTGCCGATCCGGAGGTATACCGGCAACCGGTTATTGGCATTATCTCTACCGGCGACGAACTTGTTGAACCAGGCGAAACCCCTGCACAATCGAAGATACGTAACAGCAATGCATACCAGTTGATGGCGCAGTCGCAAAGGGCAAATTGCAGGACAAGTTATTTCGGAATCGCCCCCGACACGGAAGCAGCAACCCTGCAAATCATGCAAAAAGCTGCTGCCGAAAGCGATATTGTAATCCTCACCGGGGGAATATCCGCCGGGGATTTCGATTTTGTTCCGGCCGTTATTCAGCAGGCCGGATTTGATATAAAATTCCGGAGCCTGGCAGTGCAACCCGGCAAACCGGTGATATTTGCTACCCGCGATACGAAATACCTGGTTGCCTTACCCGGAAATCCTGTATCATCCTTCGTTCAGTTCGAATTGCTGGTGAAACATCTTATCAGGCTGATCACTGGGAATAGAAGTGAAGGATTGCGTCTGAAAGCACCAATGGGTGTAGACTATTCGCGAAATAAAACAACACGCAAGGCATTTTTCCCGGTGTATATAAGCAATGAAGGAACTGCTTTGCCTGTTGAATATCATGGCTCGGCACATATACATTCCTATATTCATGCCGATGGAATAGCGGTAATCGAAATCGGCGAAAAAGAAATATTGAAAGGAACTTTAATAGATGTTCGACTCATATAACAGGCGTATAAATTATCTCCGCATCTCGGTTACAGATCGTTGTAACCTGCGTTGTACCTATTGCATGCCTGCCGAAGGTATTGCACTGATGCAGCACAGCGATATTCTCTCGTTCGAAGAAATAATGGATGTAGTGGATGCTGCTCTTGCATTGGGTGTGGATAAAATCAGGCTAACCGGTGGCGAACCATTGGTGCGCAAAGGAATTGTCGACCTGGTAGGACTGATTGCATCAAAACCGGGAGTACAGGATCTGGGTATGACTACAAACGGACAGTTGCTTGCAAAATTTGCGCAACCCCTGAAAGATGCCGGGCTACATCGCGTTAATATCAGCCTCGATACTATGGATCCTGAACGCTATCGCCAGGTAACGAGGGGAGGTGATATCAGCAATGTGCTTAAAGGAATTGAAACTGCTGTTAAAGTCGGGCTCTCACCTGTGAAGATTAATTGCGTGATCGTGAAATCCCCTTCTGAACCGGATGCCGTTGAAGTTGCTGAATTTGCTAAAAAAAATGATTTGAAGGTCCGTTTTATCAGGCAGATGGATCTAGAGAAAGGTGAGTTTTACGTTGTGGATGGCGGCAGCGGGGGCGACTGCTCTACCTGCAACCGTTTGCGACTCACAGCTAATGGCATGATTAAACCCTGCCTGTTCAACGATATGGAATACAACGTTCGCGAACATGGCGCATATAAAGCATTGCAGCTTGCACTGGGCAACAAACCATCCTGCGGAACGATTAACAGGCATGGGGAGTTTTATAATATAGGAGGTTAATAAAAAAATCGGATTTCGGATTTCGGATTGTGGAATTATACAAACTGATCACGAAATATCTTAACCATTGAAAAGCTGAAACGCTGTAACTTTGAAACTCTTCAATCCCGATAGCTATCGGGACTTCAAACATTTCAAACCTAAAAAACGCTCCAAACAATTCAACATTCGAAACCAGAACCCATGAGTAAACTCAGTCATACCGATAACGAAGGTAAAGCCAATATGGTGGATGTCGGGCATAAAGCCAACCAGTTGCGGATTGCCAAAGCACAGGGATTTATCAGCCTTCAGCCGGAGACTGTAAAACTGGTGCAGGAAAACAATATGAAAAAAGGCGATGTACTCACTGTTGCGCAGCTTGCAGGTATTCAAGCAGCAAAACTAACTTCGTCAATTATTCCGCTGTGTCATACTCTGCTTATCACTAAAGTTGATGTAAAACTAACCCTCGAATCCAGAGGTGTGGCTGCTCTGAGTGAAGTGCATTGCATCGGCCAGACTGGTGTTGAGATGGAAGCACTCACAGCTGTTTCGGCTTCGTTGCTCACCGTTTACGATATGTGCAAGGCAGTAGACAAAAACATGGAAATCAGCGATATAAAGCTAATCAGCAAAACCAAAACCGACATCTGAAACTGTTCAGATCAATTATTCAGCTCAACAGAAATACAGCAAACTGACCCGGTTTCAAATCCTTCAACTCAAAACAGGAACACATGTATTTACTCCTTCTTGCTTTAGCTCCTGTAGTCATCATCATGATGTATGTTTATTTTCGCGACCGCTACGAAAAAGAACCCATCAAACTAATTCTGAAAGGAATGCTGCTGGGAGCAATCATTATTTTTCCTGTTGGGGTGATTGAAAATTATACTATTGCCTTTGGAAAAGATTTTCAGACACTTCCGAAAGCAGTCTGGACCGGTTTTATTGTTGCGGGCGCCACCGAGGAAGTTTTCAAGTATTTCATGGTCTTTATCCTGATATGGCGAAACCCTAACTTCAATGAAAAGTTTGATGGAATAGTATATGCAGTATCGGTATCCTTGGGATTTGCTGCCATCGAAAACCTCTTTTATGTTTTCTCGAACAATTCCATGCAGGTAGGCTTGCTCAGGGCCTTTACTGCCGTTCCCGGTCATACAATATTCGGCATTGTAATGGGGTTTTACCTGGGTATGGCACGCTTCAGCAATCAAAACAGGGGGAAATGGCTGCTCAGGGCATTCCTGGTACCCTGGCTGCTTCATGGAATCTATGATTTTATAATTCTTTCGGGGCATCCGGTGCTGTTACTCACTTTTGTTCCTTTCCTGATTTTTATGTATCGCTTTGGATTGAAACAAATGAGGGAATTCAATGAACAATCTGTTTTTAATCCGGCAAATATCAATTTTGCAAACAGCAGCGAAGAAGCTTTTGAACAGGATGAATATAATACAAATAGTTAATTACTCATATTATGCCAAACCAACTCCTTCAGACTCTGAAACCTGGTGTTCCCAAGCCCGTTCTTATCGCACTGGGGGCAGCATTATGGGGATTTGCGGCATACCGTATCCTGAAAATGGGCTTTATCTTTATCGAGAAGCATGCTTTACATCATTTTCTTAATTACCTGATAGGCATAGCCGGGTTTATTCCATTTTTTCTACTTGTTTTCCGCAAAGTCAGCCTGCGCTATGTTAACCGCATTAAAAACCTGCCGCAACACAGGCCTTGCATGTTCGCTTTTTTCGATGTGCGTGGTTATATCCTTATGACATTTATGATTACAATGGGAATTATGGTAAGTCATTGGAAATTAATCCCCGAGCTTTACAAAGGGACTTTCTTTATCTCTCTCGGGCTTTCGTTACTGGCTTCATCCATTTTCTATATTGTTGAAGGCGTGCAGTTTGTAATTCAAAATAAGAAAGAAAAACAAAATAACGAGGAATGATCTTTTACAGTGAATAATGAAAAGTGAAGAGTGAAAAGTGCATAATACGAATCAAGGGTTGAAATTAAAACTTATAAGTTGCCAGGCGAACTCTTCCAGAGTTTTAAACTCTGGAAGAGTTTAACGCCCCAATAGACGAAACATGAATCCAACCCTTGATTCGCATGAATAATGAAAAGTGATAAATACTAATTAACAGCTGTGTGACTTATGTTCTAAATTCCAAGAATCAAATTCCAAATATCAAACCCCAAACCCCTTGCACAACAAAAATTGAATGACAACTAAACCCACTAAAATATCTCAAACCCCTTGTACAACAGCAATCGAATGACCATCGTATGACAACGTATGACAATTGAATAACAACAAAATACCAACCAATTAACACCTCAATCTCTTCAATCCCATCAATCCCATCAATCCCTCCAATCCCATGTCAACCCCTATCACCGTAGTTTCCGTAAATGTCAGCGAGAAAAAAGGCACTATAAAAATTCCTGTTCCCGAAATCGAATTAAATAATCTTGGCGTTGCTAATGATGCACATGCCGGCGACTGGCACCGACAGGTGAGCCTGCTTGCTGACGAAAGCGTACAGCGGTTTACACATGCAGCCGGTCGAAAAATAAACTATGGCGAATTTGCTGAAAACATTACCACCATAGGCCTCGAACTTGTGAATACTCACCCGCTCGACAGGCTGAGTATAGGAGACGTTGAACTCGAAATCACCCAGATAGGCAAGGAATGCCACGGAACTTCCTGTGCCATTTACAAAGAGGTCGGGAATTGCGTGATGCCCAAAGAAGGGATTTTTGCCAGGGTATTAAAAAACGGAATTGTTAAAGCCGGGGACAAAGTGATTTATACTCCCCGGATTTACAAAGTGAAGATAATTACTTTAAGCGACCGTGCCAGCCGTGGGGAATACAGCGATCGTTCCGGTCCGAAAATTGAACAACTATTGGCTGCCTTTTTCGAAACAGAAGGCTGGCAATATAACATCGAACGCAAGCTTATTCCAGATGATAAAAATGCTCTTGAGGAAATACTTAACGAAGCCCGCAAAGCTGAAGCCGATATTATAATTACAACCGGCGGAACCGGGATAGGTCCGCGCGACATCACTCCCGATGTTGTTAAACCATTTCTCGACAAAGAGATTCCGGGCATTATGGAACTGATACGGTTTAAATATGGTAGCATTAAGCCAAATGCTTTACTTTCGAGAGCAATTGCTGGTGTTATGGGAAGTACGTTGGTTTATACCTTGCCGGGCAGCGTTAAAGCCGTTGACGAATATATGTCGGAAATAACACCGACTCTCAGGCATAGCATTTACATGCTTCACAACCTGGATGCACATTGATTATTCGTGAGCGAGCAGGAATGCAAATATCAAATTGCAGCATCACTCCGTCTCAGTGTCACTCAGTCTCCGGTTCACCCTTCACATCTTTTTTTAGATTCAGAATATTCCGGTAACTTCAGTCTCTGATAGTCTTAAACCGCAACACGGCAAAGGTTCCAACCACTGCTCCGCCTGCTGCTATATATTTAACTATATCATTATCAATAAGATAAAATACTGAGAAAAACATCATTCCCCACATCATGGCAAGTGATATAATCTTTATATGAAGACGAATGCCTTTCCGATCGAGGAAATCGGATAAGATAGGGCCGAAAACTTTATTATTTATAAGCCAGTCGTGCATCTTTTTCGAACTGCGTGCAAACGCAAAAGAAGCAAGCAGCAGGAATGGTGTTGCTGGTAAACCCGGCAACAAAACGCCCAACCCGGCCAGGATTACACATAAGCTGCCTAAAATGATGTAGAAAACACGCATAAAAATATTGGTAACTTAGAATAGTGCACAATGCATATTCCGAAAAAACACAGGTAAAATAACCTGTTACCATTTAGAAACAACTTTTGTGATGCGTTGGTTCAGCAATCCGGAGAATAAATGTCAGCGAGGCGGATTGTGTACCGGCCGAAGGCAGAATAACCAGGCGGTTCCTGTCTTTCCGGCTTTGTTTCCACATAAACCTGCCGGTTACAAATCCAAGTGCCGATCCTATTAGCACATCCGAAGCCCAATGCTTATTATCATACAACCTTGATACGGCCGTGCCGGTAGCCAGCGTATATGCCAGCACCGGAACCCATACTGTACTTCTGTACTCCAAGGCGTACACTGTTGCCATGCTAAAAGCAGCAGTAGAATGTCCCGAAGGAAAACTTGCATAGTGTATATCACTGAAAGGGCCATCCCAATTGGCATGATCGGGAACATCATCCTGGAAAGGCCGGTGGCGGTGTGTAAGTTGTTTTATAATATTTGTGCCAACAGCTGATACAATGAAAGCCTTCGCAGCAGTTAGTGATGTCCCGGCTAACCGGCTATCATTCGCCAGCCTCCCTCCCAGGTACAGGCCACCAATAAGAACCGGAGCAAATCTGCCGAAAGGCTCAAAAATATACGTTGAGAAATTACTACCTGCTGTTGATTGATGCGCAAGAAAGTATTTCTGAATCTTTTCTTCCTGTGTATAAGCCAGGACACCTGCTCCCGTCACCGCGCCAAACTCAATCCATTGTTTAGTCCGCCATTTTGCAGGTGATGCAATAAAGCTTTTTGTGTCGTACCAGTATGATTTAACATAGGTTTTGTTCAGTTCAGGGTATTGGATGGAATCATTACCGGCAGCCTGAGCCATAGAGGCAGTCTTAAATAATATGATAAGCAACACCAATTTCTTCATAATATCATTCCGGTTCAACCACATAGTTTAGTTTATTTGCAGCTTTGTCATCCAACAACCAGATGAGGTCTCCATCCAAAGGAATGACCATTGAAGCCGGTAATTTATCCCATCCTTCTTTCTTTTCGATGATGCGGGCAATCATTTCTGCTTTTGATTCACCAGTTACCAAAAACGCTATAGTTCGTGCATGATTGATAATTTTGCCTGTAACTGTTATCCTTTTATGCT
Organism: Bacteroidales bacterium; assembly: GCA_038213495.1. Lineage (GTDB taxonomy): Bacteria > Bacteroidota > Bacteroidia > Bacteroidales > UBA4417 > UBA4417. The sequence goes on along the minus strand of JBBQSY010000024.1, from coordinate 10,667 downwards.
TTGAGTAAGGATTAATGGCAACTTCGCAAAGTTTATCGCTAGTAAAAAGATGTTGACTCCCCGGAAAAATGGAAGCCGTGTGCCCATCATCCCCCAGCCCAAGCATCATTAAATCAAACTTAGGCATATTATTTTCAGCAGATACATTTTGCCTTATGATTTCCGAATAACGGAAAGCTTCAGAATAGGGATCGGCTTCTCCATGTATCCTGAAGATATTATCAGCAGGAACAGGAACTAAATCCAAAAGACTTTCCCTGGCCATCCTGTAATTGCTTTCTGCACTTGCCGGATCAACACAGCGCTCATCGCTCCAGAAAACCAGTACCTTCTGCCAATCTATCAGGGTTTTGAAATGCAAAGCAATGTATTCAAACACTTTTCGGGGAGTTGATCCTCCGGAAAAAGCAATTGTATAAAAATCTCCGGCAAGCTTTTGCGATACTTCGCCCGCAATCATCTGAGCAAAAAATTGCGACAGTTTATCCGTATTTTTAAATATTTTGATTTGATTTCTCATTTCTACAGCTCACAATAAATTCCGTCGTCCGAGAGATTTTTGCAGGGATAACGCCAGGTAATTTCTTTGTCCTCGATAAGATCATCTACATTTTCAGGTCCCCATGTACCGGCCGGGTATCCGTAAAGAGGAATATCCTTGTCATTTTTCCAGCTTTCGAGCACCGGAGTAAGGAATTTCCATGCTTCAATTACTTCCTCGGTGCGAGCGAACAAAGTTGAATCTCCTTTAATGGAATCGAAAAGCAGTCGCTCATATGCTGATGGAATCCTTTGATTTGAAAGATCGGAATAATGAAAATCCATATTCACATTCTGAACATCAAATCCTGCACCGGGTATTTTCATACCATATTTTAACAGAATGCCCTCATCCGGTTGTATCCTGATTACAAGCTGATTAGCAGTGCTGTGACCTTCGGCCGCTGAGAACAGAAAATGAGGGGTGGCTTTAAAATGTATCACCATCTCGGTTACACGTGTAGGCAGTCGTTTTCCTGTGCGGATATAAAACGGGACACCACCCCATCGCCAGTTGTCGATATAGAATTTTATTGCCGCAAAAGTTTCAGTAACTGAATTGGGATCAACTCCTTCTTCTTCACGATAACCGGGGATCATCTCATTTTTTATGTGTGATGCAAGGTACTGTCCGCGGATTGCATGAGTTTTAACATCTTCTTTTCGGATAGGACGCAGGGATTGAAACACTTTTAAAATTTCGTTGCGGATGGCCATGGGTTCGAGGGATGAAGGCGATTCCATGGCTGTGAAGGCGGCAACCTGAAGCAGGTGATTCTGAACCATATCACGCAAAGCGCCTGATTTTTCGTAATAACCACCTCGTTTCTCAACACCTAAACTTTCGGCTGAAGTAATTTCGACATGATGAACATAATTGCGATTCCACAATGGCTCGAAAATACCGTTCGAAAACCGTGTAACTAAAAGATTCTGAACCGTTTCCTTTCCCAGGTAATGATCAATTCTGAACAATTGCTCCTCAGTCCAGTGCTCCAGCAACTGATCCTTTAATTTTGTAGCCGATTCAAGATCATAACCGAAAGGTTTTTCAATGATCACGCGTTTCCATCCGTCGGTCTGAATATTTAAACCCACCGATGCAAGGTGACAAGGAATTGTCCCGTATAAACTGGGCGGGGTTGATAAGTAGAATATCGTATTTCCACAAATATCACACCCAGGTCTCAACTGTTCCAGTCGGTCTTTAATTAAAAGATACGATGAAACTTCGTCAAACTGTATAGCCTGATAATATATTTTGGCGACAAAATCACTGATTTTCCCGGCATCTTCTATTTCTTTAAATTCATTGATCGCAGATTGCATTGAAGACCTGAATTCTTCATCAGTAAAATCCGATCGCGAAACACCAAGAAGTGCAAACTTTTCGGGCAAAAGGTTCTGAACAAATAAGGAATACAATGCAGGCACAAGTTTTCTTTTTGTGAGATCGCCCGAAGCACCGAAAATAACATAGATAAGACTGTCTTTATCTTTCATTTCTATTTTGTGATTTTTTTAATGTAACGGAATCCTGGAATACAAGGATTTACCCGGTTGTCTACAATCAGATACTTCAGTAAAAGTAACACAATTCATGATTCTAATTTTACAAATAGTTGTAAAAGCAGGACTATACTTAACTAACATGAAGTATAGTATCAGGTAATTCTGAATTCAATTGTTCACTGATGAAGACCACTTCGCAGCTGAGTAAATAATTGTTGATGCATTAAATCATTTTAGTAATTATTTCAAAATAAGTTCCTGAAAAATATATCTGTTTATAAGTGTACTTTTTCAACTTTTGCATAATCAAAAGTTGAGCAAAAATCTAGACTTTATATAATTTCAGTGTATTTCTACGTCAGGTTTTTTGCCACGCCACGCAAGCCGTTCGCTTTGAAAAATTAAACAAATAAACTTGCATCACAGCGGCGCTCACTTCTGCATGGCTCGTAATGCCCCACGCTCACAAAACCTTCCTTGAAATACTACTGAAATTCTAGAATGTCGGTCCTTCAAAACATGGCTTTCATACATAAGACATTAATTTGGGGAAGTTATTTTAAAAGTTTCACTTAATTGCTATACCTGTTTAGCACGAGAAGATGATTGTTTGACTTTTAAATATGGGTATAAAAAACTGGCAAATGAATATTTGTTATTCGGTAACGGATTCAGGGGATTAAAACCGCTGTGTGAGATTTACATAAATCCTATCGTAATTTCTTCCTTTTTCGAATGTCCCTTCATAATTCAGGGAACAGGATAGTTTCTTCAATACGCGCCATGTCAGGTTCATTTCGGCCATATTCTGTACCAACTGCGATTCAGCATTTATGAACTTATATTTAACATACCTGTAATTCAAACCACCATAGAGTTTGCCGGGAACCAGATCGCGCGAAAGCCCGAGGCTGTATATATTTCCTGAAAGATAGGCGGTTTCCATGAATGTTGCCGAAACAGTTGCAGATGCGTTAAGCCAGGGCACATTGCTGTATGTGAGATAGGCATAAAGATTTTTCGATGGCCTGGGATCCTGTTTGCTGAAACGATAACCTGCATTTGCGCCGGCAAAAATATTTTTCCCGGGACGGTAATTTATCTGGAAAGCATAACCCTGGTTTGTAGCCGATTCGAGCAACTTCTCAATAAAAGTTTTATAGGTTTCGTAATAAATGATATTTTGCCTGGCGCTGTACGAGAGTGACACCGACACTTGCTTTATCACTTTGTAGCGAAGCGAAACATACAAGTTGGAAAGGTTAGGCTTATTATCCTGAACATAAGTGCTGTCCTGTGTATTCAGAACTTTATTATATAAATCGAATTCAACCGATCCGAAAAAATAAAGTTTGGGGAGCAGCGAATTGGAATGCTGCAAATATGCAAACCGGCGGTCAGTTTTACCGTTATTCTTTTGCTCAACAAATGCCATGGAACTTTGCATGCTGCCTTTTTCTGTCGAAAAGTCGTGACTTAAATATCCGCCATATTGCAGCAGTCGGGCATTGAAACTGTAATCCATATAGTCGGGACGAGTGCCGGCAAAAATTCCGGCGGCAAGTGATTTGAATTTCGTTTCGTACTGTAGTCCGTCGATTGCCCCGACATTTGAAAGCCTGTTGTTGATTTTCCTCCCAATCCACAGCGAATTATTTTTATTAAATGCATAGTTCAGTGCCAGGCTATAGATCTTCAATCCGTTGAAGATGTTACTTTTCACCTCACTCCACTGGTTGATTTTATGCGCAAACGAAATGTAGGTTTCGCCCGATACCTTTGAGCCACTGATATTTCGGGCGTTAAGAGAAAAGGTATACCGCATGCGCTGTGAAAAATCGGAGACATTCGAAAAATTCGAGTACGATGAAAGCGAAAAACGTCCGCTGATGTTTTGCTTTAATTCTCCCGTTTGTACTTTTTTAACTTTTCCTGTATCAACAGCCTGAACTACCGGTGTAATCACAGGTTTGTCAGCGATAGTTTCCGGCTTCCCGGTTTTAATTGTCTTTTGCCCGGTCCTGACCTTTTCGCCAACATTTAGTTTTTTTTCTGTTATAGGCTTGCACACACATGAGATTGAGGACAAATCTTTCACAATTAATACAGGAATTATATTTGCATCCTCTACAGTAAAAAGGGTATCACCTACCGAAATATTTGCAGTCGATTGAAAGCGGACATAAACATTTTGAGTGGTTATGTACGAAACAGAGCCCTCTTTGGATTCAAGTAGGGTCTGGCCTTTCAGGCTGAATCCTGAAAAAAACAAGAGATATACAGGTAGTAAATATTTCATGTGCAAACTTAAATTGCGCCGGGAATTATTAAATCCGTTAATTACCGGCTGTTCCTCTCGGATGGCAGGTATAACAACCCACACTGGTATAGGTGTAACCGGCAATGCCGTTATGTTTATTATTCAAATCGGTTGAATTACTGTGTTCGTGGCAATCGATGCAGGTATATGAAGCAAAATTTGATGCTGTTTTATGGCAATCAGAACAGGTGTTCCATTGGCCCGCATGCTTTCCTGAATAAATAGGGAAATACAATCCATCGTGATTCCAGGTCGAAGGAGTCCAGGAACTTTGATTATGGCAGGTTTCGCATGTTTTTGGAAACAGGGCTGCGGCATGATTTGGGTTGGTCGTCTGGTTGTAATTGTTGGTATGACATCCTTCGCAGGTTTTAGGTGTATTGTTATAATTACCATTGTGACAATCGGCACAGGCTCTTGAAATATGGGCCCCGGCCAGCACATAATAGGAATTGTGAGTCGGGAACAGCGCAGGTTCCCATCCGGGATTGGTGGAATGGCATAAGGCACAATCATTCGATATCCCAATTGTATTGTGGTTTGGATTTGTCGTTTGATTATAGGTATTCTGATGGCATCCGGCACAGGTATTCGGTGTGTTGATATAACCACTTGTGTGGCACTGTGTACAGGTAAGCGGAATATGGGCGCCTGTGAGCGGGTATACCGTAGTATGATTAAATGTGGATGGCACCCAGGCAATTTGTGTATGGCAGGTTTCGCATGTTTTAGGAAACTGGGATGTTATATGGTTCGGATTTGTAGCCTGGTTAAAGTCATTGGTATGACATCCTGCACAGGTATTTGGGGTATTGGTATAATTTCCGTTATGGCAATCGTTACAGGATTTTGAAACATGCGAACCGGCCAGTACATAATAATTGTTATGTGTCGGAAATGTTGCAGGATTCCAGCCCGGATTAGTTGTATGACATAAAGCACAATCGTTTGATATGTTATTTACGGCGTGTTTCGGATTTGTGGTCTGGTTGTAATTGCTGGTATGGCAGCTGGCACAGGCATTCGGCGTTCCGATATACCCTGTTTTATGACAATTGATACAGGCTGTTGAAATATGGGCTCCGGTTAACGGGAAAGAAGACTTGTTGTGGTTAAAACTTCCTTCGGCTGAACCTGAGGGATGACAGGCAAAACAATCAACGCTGTTATAGCTGTAACCGCTTACCCCGTTATGCTTGCTGTCAACCTCCGACTTATTGTTATGTTCGTGGCAGGTTGTACAGCTGAATTGTGAATAGTTTCCGGGATTGGTATGGCAATCGGCACAATTGTTCCATTCCCCTTTATGCGTGCCGGAATAGATCGGAAAGGACGCGGCATCGTGTTCCCTGTACTCTGCAGGTTTCCAACCGGGGTTTAATGAATGACAATTTTTACAATTGGTTGAGAAATTAAGAGCGGTATGATTTGGATTTGATGTTGATGCATAATCTGTCTGGTGGCAGGAAAAACATTCGGCGGAAATTTTTGAATAGCTGCCGGATATATGGCATCTGAAACAATCATTAATTGCATGACCACCTTCGAGCGGGAAGAAATCATGATTGATGCCTGCTCCTGCCCACGAAAAAGAATTAATTTTATGGCAATCCGTGCAATTGGTCGAATAATTCCCTTGCACGTGATTTGGCTTGGTAGCAGCCTGATAATTGTTCCTGTGACAATCAAAACATTGAACTCCCAACGGATCGAAACGGAGTCGTGAAGCTGTGCCTGAGGCAGCATTCGATGGAAGCATATTTATATGGCAATCTTTGCATTCGGCTGTGGCGTGTGAACCAATGAGCGGGAACCGGCTAAGCTGATGCAGTTGCGTAATGCCCGTTACAACCCACGAATTGGGTGTGTGACATCTGGCACATTCATTTCCAACAGTCTGTTCATGAATATCCGTATGGCAGGCATTACACTCTGTTTGCGCTTTGGCAAATTCAAGCGATTTGTGGCAATCTTTACAGGTAACTTGCTTATGCTGACCTACAAGTGTGAATTTTGTCTTATTATGATCAAAAGTAAGGGTCTTTAAATCAATTTTCCAGCCATCTGTTTTATGACAGTCATCACAATTGGCTCTGAAACTATTCCCGTGCGGCGATTTTTGGGCAAACAGACTTGCTGTAAACACCAATAATCCTATTATAAATGACAGTCGGCGCATTTGAAATTCTTTATTTTGTACAACACAAAAGTTACTCCCTGATCAGTTATTTCTTTGTGGCATTTGTTGCAGGCCACATTCAGGTGTTTCCCATCCAGCACAAATTCAGTTTTGCTGTGATCGAATTTTGAAGCAGGTGTAAACGAATCCGGGTTATGGCATCGTTTACAATCGACAATCCCTTTATTTTCAAATTGTTGCATATGCACATCTTTATGACATGATGTACAGTTAGCGGATAATCCGGCGAATTTCTGGCTGGCGTGGCCAAGCTTTTCCTTATTGAAATGACAATCGCGACAGCTTTGCCTGAGGTGTGCACCTTCCAGTTCAAACTGTGTTTTCTTATGGTCAAATTCAACATTATTCCACCTGCCCGGATTATGACAAGCTTTACAATCGGCGCCGGGATAGTACTTGTCACTGATTAATGACCCGTGTATATTTTCATGGCAATCTTTACAGACCATTCCAATCTCTCTGAAATTCCATTTTTCCTGTTTCTTATGACAGGCAAAACAAGGTGTTGCCAGGTGTGCTCCTTTTAATGGGAACAGACCGGCATTATGTTGCTCGATAGTGAAGGTAAATTGAGTAAATCCTTTTACGTTATGGCAGGCAGAACAATCAGGAGAATTTCCGTTTTTAACGAACTGTTTGTTATGGTAATCGGTATGGCAATCGCTGCAACGCTTGAAATTTAAAGGGGCGGTAAATTTTTGTTTATGACATGATTTGCAGGCAACATTCAGGTGCTTGCCTTCCAGTTTAAAATCTGCTTTGTTGTGATCAAAGTTCTTCACTCCACCTACTGAAGTAAATGATTCATTGTTATGGCATTCGGCACAATTCTGACCGAATTTGTTCTCGTGTGGATCTTTATGGCAATTGCTACAGCTACTTGATTTAACACCGTTAAACTCCTGGAATTTCTGCCCGTTCCGGACAGAAGTTTTATGACAATCAGCACAAGCAACCTGTTCGTGTTTGCCGGATAGCTTAAACCTTGCATTGTTGTGATTGAATTTTGATGCAGGTATAAATTTTTCATCGTTATGACAACTGGCACAATTTGACGACAGCGTTTTTTGATGATAATCGGCATGGCAGGTTAAACATGCTGTATTTAATCCGAGATACGTGAACTTCTTGGCCTTGATTTTTCTATCCGTAATAAACTCCGCTTTGTGGCAATCGGTACATGTTTTTTTACTGTGGGCTCCCGTTAACTTATACCCTGACTGATCGTGGTTAAATTTATCTTTATCAAATCTCACAATTTGAAAAGTCAACCCGTGATGATCGTTGTGGCATCCGGCACATTGCTTCCCCTTAACCTGTAAAGACGAATGGTATCCCTTTTTCAGCACTATACGTGCTTTTAATTCGGTGTGGCATGCTAGGCACTTCTCATTTGAAACTTTGTCGCCAAGTACATGACATTGGGTGCAATTGGAAAGGCCTTCGAGGTGTGAATGTACCCTTGCCAATTCCCCGGGTGATATCTGGGCATTCACATGCAGGCTGAAAAGGACAGCTATCAAAAAAGCGCTTATTGTGTGTCCAAATTTAAGTTTCATAACCACATGAAGAATATAACTAGTTTTCGTGCTTTAAAACGGCTTCTCCAAACTTTTTAGTGATTTGAATGCCTGCTTTCTGAAGGAATTCAATCGGCAGTTCGCCTCCTGCGAAAATGTAAACCAGGTCGTTTTCGATGCTTTGTTCTTCACCTGCTTTACCCTTTGCCAATACAACCGAATCCTTTTTTATGCTTATCGGATTTGTATTAAAAAGCACATTAACCAATCCTGAAGCAATGGCTTCATTTATCTTTTCGCTGTTTTTAACTTTGATCCTGCTGAAAGTTTCGTTCCGGTACGAAAGGGTAACCTCATTCTGATCCGCCAGTAGTAATGCAGATTCAATTGCGGAATCACCCCCTCCTACAATCATTATTTTTTTTCCGCTGATATCCTCCGGTTCCAGGAGCCGGTATGCAACTTTTTCCTGCACTTCACCATCGATACCGAGTTTCCGTGGTGTTCCGCGACGACCTATGGCAAGCAATACTGTTTTTGCAGTAATATTCTCACCCGAAAGGATCTTAATAACAAAATGACCTTCTTCTTTACTGATTGATTCCACTTTTGTGCTTTCCTTAACGGTTATGCTGTTTTTACGCAGTGCATCATTCCACAAATCCAACAAGGCATTTTTACTCGTTTCCGACAGTTTTACTTTTCCATAAAGGGGAAGATCCATGGCAGATGTCATCACAATCTTTTGCCGTGGAAATGTAAAAACGGCCCCTCCCAGGGTATCCTGTTCAAGAGTCAAAAAGTTAAGATTATGTTTTTTAGCTGTAAGTGATGCTGAAATACCGGCAGGACCGGCGCCAACAATAAGCAGGTCGTAATTTGCCTGGTGGGCTTTCCTAAGCGTTTTCGCGATATTATCCACAGCCTGCCGGCCCTGTTCTACGGCATTCTTTATCAGGCCCATGCCTCCCAGTTCACCAGCAATATAAATGCCGTCGACGTTGGTTTCAAAATTCTGATTAATATGAGGCAGCTCCACGCCACGCTTTTCGGTACCAATTACCAGTGTAATTGCCTGGGTAGGGCAAGCATGGAAGCAGGCACCATGACCGATGCATTTTGATGCATTGATTGTTGTTGCTTTTCCGTCACGGATACCGATAATATCTTTTTCGGGGCAAGCGGCAATACATGCGCCTGTTCGGATACAACTGTTTTCATCAATTACCGGATGCAATGATACCGGCTCATACAAACCTTCTTCTTTTGCCCGGGCAATTTTGGCCTCCACCTTTTTCGAATCCCGTTTCTGCTTACGCAAATAAATGAATACGACTATAAGGCAAAGCAGTATTGCCAGGGAATAAACGACGACCTTTTCCAAAAGCATCTCATTCATAACTAGAAGATCCATCTGTACCCAAAAACAATTGTGACAGCCACATGAATTACCATAATTACAAGCATTACCAGGGCAAATGGCAAATGCGCCACATGCCAGTATTTGAACAAATTCTGCATGGTTACAAGACGGTCTATCCTGCGGTTTAGCGAAATTTCGTTGTTTACCAGGTCGAGTACCTGTTTACGTTGCGATTTTGGCAGTTGGTTCCTTTTCAGTACAGTCTTTACTTCCCTGATTGATTTCCTGTCATCCAGGTACTTGCTGATAGTCCTGGCAAATAAATTACCTTGGGAAAGTCTGGGTTTGCCTTTAACAGAATCAACAATCACCTTATAACTTTCATTATCCAGTTGGATGGAGTTAATGAGTGTTTCCCCCATATCACCCTTCATATCCCTGATTTCGTTTAAACTTAACTCGCGTCCTTCAATGGTCCTGGGTATCTGTATATAGATAAATCTTCCGATGATCCCGCTTAGGAACACTGCCACCATGCTCCAGAAACTGATGGCAACAATACCGCCGAATTTAAAAGTTGTATGAAAAAGCACCAGAACAGGCCCCATGGTACAAAGAAAAATATGAAATTCGAGCCAGTGTTTCAGAATGCCTATCCGTGAAAACATCCGGTATCTTTTTCTCACCATATACAGGGAAACACCCAATATCATGCTTAACGAACCTATAATGCCCATGCCGTGACCTAAAAATCCGCTGGGTTTGAGAGACCTGTTATCAGGATGAAAAAATCTTTCTTCGAGACTGGTATTATAATAGCCATAGCCTTTATACACAATAGCAGCCAGCACTAATAACACTGTCAGTGATAATACAGTTATATAAATCCTGTGAGCAGTTTTGTTCATTTGAGATTTTAACTTTTGTAGAAGCGCTATGAAAAATATTTATGAATAGATTTCAAAGTTACAGGAAATGATTCTTACTTCTTCCAATCAGTATAATTTAGAACTGGTCTAAGTTTCAATTTTCAGCAACAATTTTACAAACCGGAAATATATATACACATTTTTTCACTACTATCCGAAACTTTAAAAATGAAAGTGCCTGAGAATCTCATATTTTTGTAGTCGACAAAAACTCACATCAATTATGAAATTACACAGGCGGAGCAAAAATAATAAAAAACCGATACTTCGACAGGTTTTAGAT
>JBBQSY010000023.1:0-40139 GCA_038213495.1 Bacteroidales bacterium | reverse complement strand
AGCCATAGTTGGCTCAAACGGAACCGCGGCAACCCTTTTAGGGACAAAGCTGTCTTTGTTGAGATACCGCCGGTTTACCGACCACATATCGACAAGGATCAGCAGGATCAGCACAGCAAAGAATACAGGTTTTTTAATTTTTTGATTGATCATTGCCCATATCGTAGCCCCGGCAAGGAGTATAAATGCCAGTGAGCGAAAAGCATCGGAACTTAAAATTGCAGCCCTGTCAGCACGGATGGCTGCCATAAGCCAATCGGGAAAATATGCTTTGTATTGCTCATCGGCCGGTGATATAAAGCTGAACATGGTGCTTCCGGCAACGGCAAAAATCAAACTGATACCACCGGCAATACCTACTGAATAATAAAGGTATTTTACCAGTTTTTTCTTGTCGGTATCCCCTGAAAATAGTTTTTGCAAACCCAAAATGGCTAACAAAGGAATGCATAACTCAGCAATAACAAGTGTCATTGAAACAGCCCTGAATTTATTATAACCCGGAACATAATTCAGGAAGAAATCAGTAAAAGGCATGAAGTTTTTGCCCCACGCCAACAATATCGAGAGAATAGTCGCAGCCAAAAGCCACCATTTGTATTTATTATCGACAGCAAACAACGCAAAAATAAACAGGAACATGATAATGGCTCCGATATAAACCGGCCCGGCTACTCCCGGCTGTGTTCCCCAGTAAAGCGGCAAGGCTTTTATTAATTTACTCGCCTGGTTTTCGTCTACATTATTTGCTTTAAGTGCTTTATACGTGTTTGATTTTTCTGATAGCGCTCCCTGCGAGGAACCTCCGTTAAAGTTTGGAATAAGCATGGTAAATGTTTCCATTTTTCCATAGCTCCAACCTGTTGCATAATCCTTGTCCAAACCACTGGTGCGATTCGATTTCTCAGTTGTAAGTTCGGTTTTTCCCCGTATGGTTTCTTTCCCGTATTCGTACGTTGCCCATATATTGGTGATGTTGGTGGCAACTGCGAACATGGATGCAATCAGCAACACGCCTGTCGCTTTTGCAAATCCTGGCAGTTGTTTTTCCCGGATGCTGCTAACCAGTTCGGTAATAACAAAAACACCGGCAATCATCATCAGGTAATAGGTAATCTGGAAATGATTGGTAAGCAGTTCGAGTGAAAGCGCAATGGCTGCCATGATTCCACCGGCGAGATAACGGCCGCGATATGTGAGGATGATGCCGGCCAGCACAGGAGCCATATATCCAATAGCATGTGCCTTGCTGTTATGCCCTGCCTCGAAAATAATAAAAAGATACGAAGAAAATGCAAAGCCAATTGCCCCGGCTATGGCCAGCCATATATCAACCTTTAAAACCAGGAGCAAAATAAAGAACCCGATCATATACAGGAATACCATTCCTGCAGGTTGAGGGAGATAAAGCTGCATCAGCTGATCCAGGTAACGCAATACATTTCCCTTGTATTGAACCGAGATCTGGTATGCGGGCATCCCGCCGAACATGCTGTTGGTCCATAAAGCTTCTTCACCTGTTTTATCGCGGAAATCTGATATTTCTTTCGACATTCCCTTAAACTGGGTAATATCAGCTTGCTTCAGTTTTTTACCTTCGAGCAGCGGACTGAAATAGACCAATGAGATTACAACAAAAATTGCGATTGCTGCAAGATAGGGGAGCATCTGTTTGAAACTGAATTGCTTCATAGTAAAGTATCTTAGGTGTTGGTTAACGGTTTATAATCGCCTGGCAAATTATTTAATTTCTTCGTAATCCACATAATCAGCATTATCCGGATTATGGGTTATATCCTTATCCTTTTCAATATAAGTGATGGAAATTTCACCTTCTTGTTTCTGATTCGGATTCTCACTGTTGCGCCGGAACTGCTCAGTATGCTTTTTCTGAAAATCATTAACATATTTACGCATCAGCAACGGCATAACATACCTCATGATAAGTGAGAAAGCATAGTAAATGAATAATATTATAAGGATGAGCCGGAAAACTCCTGTTAATGATGCTTCTTGAATTAATGTGTTCATCGCTTGTTAAAAAAGAGGGCTAAATTACTGTTTTTTCCTGAATTGGAGGAAGGGTGGGCTGCTATATCTTTAATTTATAAAGTCGCAATCAAAAGAAAAATTACAGAAAAGGAAATATTGCTTGTTTTAACAGGAATAATTGCCTATTTTTGTCAGTGTTAAATTGTAGGGCTATGGATAAGAAAAAATCAATTGCCGAAGACCCGTCTGTTTTATATGGAGTTCCAGGGCAATTATCTGACAGCGACATATTGAATTTCCTTCATACAAAAGATGTTAACTGGAAGTATATCAACATGATTAAAGAACTTACCGGCTTTAATGATGATGTTATTTCTGAATGGCTTAATATCAGTGTCAGAACATTCAGAACATACCGGCAACCGGAAATTAAATTTAAGGAAAATATCAAAGAACACATTTTGCTTTTACTTTCGGTAATAAAACATGGGATCCAGGTTTTTGGCTCTGCAAATGAATTTGATAAATGGTTAAATGCAGGAAATTTCTATTTTGATAATAAATCTCCCAATTCCTATTTAAATACTGTTTCCGGAATCCGCTTTATTGATGACAGACTTTCAGCCATGGAATTTGGCGATAATGTATAGGACTGGTTATGGAAGTTTTCAGGATTTGCAGGGGATTATATTCAGACAGGATAACCGCTTCAGGTAATGCTAACAGATGGAATTTGCGGGGGCAATTCGTAGTTTATACCGGAACTTCCCGATCCTTATCGACTCTTGAATTGGTTGTTCACAGGAATTCAATTATTTCCGGAACAGCATATAAGGTCATGGTCATTGCAATTCCTGATGATGAAAGTCAGGTAAGCCAGATCAAGGTAAACGAACTGCCTGCGAATTGGAGAACAATGGCAGCTTTTGCTACCCTTCAGCAAATCGGGGCAAAATGGTACAACGAACAAAGGTCTTTACTTTTAAAAGTACCATCAATAATAATTCCTTATGAATATAATTTTGTGATAAATACGAAACATCCTGATTTTAAGAAGGATGTTGTGCTGGCAAGGATTGAAGATTATTATTGGGACAACAGGTTGTTGTGAAATACATTTTTACGGTACATTAATATAATGATGCCTGTAAATGCAATCGAAATTTGAATTTCAGCAAGCCTTCTTTCAGAGTGCTATAAGTTTTTCAATATGAGTAATGTGCTCTGATTTAACATATTGCGACTTTCGTTAAAAAGAAAAGGAGGCAGGCTTAAGAGCCTCCTCCGGAATGCATTTATGCTATATAAGCTGTTTGGGAAATCAACAGCAATATCAGAAAAGAATTACTTGCCTTCGTCGGAAGTAGTAAGTTTTTTCCGTCCGCGTGCTCTGCGGGCAGCTAAAACCCTGCGTCCGTTAACAGTCGACATTCTTAGTCTGAATCCGTGTTTGTTTTTTCTTTTCCTTACTGATGGCTGGAAAGTCCTCTTCATGATTGGTAGTTTTTAGGGGTGCAAAGGTATGAAATGTATCCTAATATCCAAATGCTTTGTAAAAAAAATCCTTGCCAGGTGCATATTTTGCAAATGGCAAGGATTAGTAAAGGAATTTAGGAAACTGATCTCTCTTTTAAAGGTGCATCTTTCAGCGTGTTAACCAGGAAGTTCCAGAATTTTTCGACCGAAGCGATATGCACTTTTTCGTCGGGCGAATGTGGGAAACGAATGGTTGGGCCGAATGAAATCATATCCCAATTTGGATAAACTCCGCCCAGCAGACCGCATTCGAGGCCTGCATGAATAGCTTTGATCTCCGGAATACGTCCGTATAATTTCTGGTAAACATCCTGCATAGTGATCAGAATGGCCGATTTCATATTTGGTTTCCATCCGGGATACGTTCCATTGAGAACTACATCAGCACCTGCCAGTTCGAAAACATCTTTTATCATGCCGCCAAGATCCTCCTGGGATGAATCCACAGAACTGCGAAGAAGACATTGAATTAATATTTTGCCATCGACAGATTTAACACTTGCCAGGTTGGTGGATGTTTCAACAAGTCCTTTCATATCATCGCTCATCCGCATTACCCCATTAGGGCATGCATTGATGGCTTTCATTACTTTATCCAGCGATGCAGCATCAATTACAGTTTGTGGTGTTGAAGCAGCAGAAATGACAAATTTCAAATCCGGTTCAGTTGCGGAGAGTTCACTGCGATAGAGTTTTTCGAAATCAGCAACGCATTTAATCAGGTCGTCAGCTTTCGAAGGCGGAACAGTTACTACGGCAAAGGATTCGCGTGGTATCGCATTACGAAGGCTGCCGCCTTCTATGGACGAAAGACGCAGATCGTGCTCCACAACTGCATGCTGCAGGAAGCGGTTCATCAGTTTATTGCTGTTGCCGCGCTGAAGAATGATTTCAAGACCCGAATGACCGCCTTTTAAACCGGTGATTGCCAGCTTAAATGATGCTACTCCCTGTTTTACTGGTTCTTCTTTGTATGTAAAAGTTGAATTTGCATTAGTGCCACCTGCACATCCCACATACAATTCGCCTTCGTCTTCCGAATCGAGGTTGAGAAGTATATCTCCTTTTAAGAGTCCGGGTTTCAGGCCAAAAGCACCGGTCATGCCGGTTTCTTCGTCGCATGTGAACAAGGCTTCTACTGGTCCGTGAACCAGGTTGGTTGCTTCGAGCACAGCCATAGTAGCCGCAACACCCATTCCGTTGTCAGAGCCAAGAGTAGTTCCGTTGGCTGTTACCCAGTCGCCATCAATGTATGCTTCGATAGGGTCCTTGGCAAAATCGTGATCCTTGTCGCTGTTTTTCTGAGGAACCATATCAAGGTGGGTCTGCAGAACGATTCCTTTGCGGTTTTCCATTCCCGGTGTTGCCGGCTTGCGGATTATAATATTGCCTGTTTCGTCTTTGATGGTTTCGAGACCAAGTTTTTTGCCAAAATCAAACATAAATTGCTGAATGCGGTCTTCATGATGCGAAGGACGCGGAATTTGTGTCAGGCTGTAAAAGTTTTTCCACACAGCCACTGGTTCTAATTTAAAGATTTCTTTGTTCATAAATATATTTGGATTTAAATATTAGGTTACGTTGTTTAAATGTTTTAGTCCCGATAGCTATCGGGATTCAAGTTTCAATGTTTCAGAGTTTCAAGTTTAACAACCAGATTACAATTGTATGAATATTGTATGACTATTGAATGACTATTGTATGACAATTGAATGACTATTGTACGACATTTAATTACCCATTTACAATTTTCTTTTCACCAATAGCTTATATTCTGCCTTTAAAGTGTCAAAAGTAATGAAAAAAGCAGGGTAGGAATATATATTGAGCAATGATATGTTAAATCTTGTGAAATTCTAAATATTGACATGCACTACTTTTTTAGTCTCAAAAAAGTCTTCCTCAAAAAAATCACTCAGCTTATAAACCATACATTTATTGTGCAACGGAGCAAGTTCTGATTCCAGATCGCCACCTTTGAGGTAAAGAATGCCATTATGTATAATATTCCTGCTTTCTTTTTTTATTTTGTTTTCAACCCATTTTAAAAAATCGGGCAGGGTGGTTACTGCACGACTTACGACGAAATCAAATTTTCCCTTAACATCTTCGGCCCGTGCCTGTATGGCTTCAATATTTGTTATGCCGGCAGCCTGCGCAACTTCCTTAACTACCTTAATTTTCTTGCCTATTGAATCAACCAGCAGAAATTTAGTTTCTGGAAACATAATGGCCAAAGGTATTCCCGGAAATCCGCCGCCTGTTCCGACATCTATCACCTGCGATCCGGGGAGGAACTTCATCACTTTTGCAATTCCTAACGAATGTAAAACATGATGCTCGTAAAAATGTTCCATATCCTTGCGCGAAATCACGTTGATACGGCTGTTCCATTCGAGATAAAGACTTTCTAACTGATTGAATTTACTCAGTTGGTCGCCAGAGAGATCCGGAAAATATTTACTAATTAGTTCCATTATTATACTGTAAGTAAGCACAAAAATAGGTTTCTTAATTCTATTGTTCAAATGTTCAATGCTTCGCGTTCAATGCTTCGCGTTCAATGCTTCGCGTTCAATGCTTCGCGTTCAATGCTTCGCGTTCAAATGTTCAATGCTACGCGTTCAAATGTTCAATGCTTCACGTTCAATTGTTCAAATGCTCAATTGTTCTATTGTTCAATTATTCTATTGTTCAAATGTTCATTTATTCAATTATTGAATATTGAAATAATCAATTGATGATATCTTTATGATTTTAAATTGAGTGAAGTTTGCAGTTTTCGGTTTCATCACGATCCTATTTTTTCCCACCTTTGCATTATGAATCCCAAATTTCCTTTGATTACTGTACTTGGTCCTACTGCTGTTGGCAAAACAACATTTGCAGCACACCTTGCATTGGCTGTGGATGCCGAAATCATCAGTGCTGATTCACGCCAGGTATTCAAGAGAATGGATATTGGAACGGGAAAGGACATGGCTGATTATTGGGTTAATAATCAAATAATTCCATCTCACCTGATTGATATTGCTGAGCCAGGGACTGAATACAATGTATTTCAGTTTCAGCATGATTTTCAGGTTGCCAGGGATTTAATAATCTCAAAAGGAAAGACTCCTTTATTGTGTGGAGGAACAGGATTGTATCTTGAGTCTGTTTTATTGGGTTATAATCTTGTCGAAGTCCCTTTGAACGAAGTTTTAAGGCAACAGCTTTCCGAACTTACCGATGATGAACTTATTGAAAGAATATCATCGTATCGGCCACTACATAATACCACTGATATTCTTGACCGCGAACGCCTGGTCAGGGCTATTGAAATAGAAATGTATAAGCAACAAAAAGATAGTCAGGTAGTTGCAAATGACTTCAGCAAAACCCCGGTATTCGGAATCCGCTTTGAGCGACGAACGGTTCGGGAGCGAATTACTGCCAGGCTGATGCAACGTCTTGATGAAGGCATGGTCGAAGAGGTGCAGCGGCTTATTGATGAAGGTATAAGTAAGGAGCGCCTCTTGTTTTATGGTCTTGAATATAAATATATTGCACAGTATCTCACCGGGGAACTGAATTACCGCCAGATGGTCACTTTATTAAATACGGCTATACACCAGTTTGCCAAACGGCAAATGACCTGGTTCCGGCGAATGGAAAATAAAGGAATTAAAATTTTCTGGCTCGAAGGCGAAGACAGCCTGCAAATGAACCTGGATAAAGCAATCCGTTATTTAAAGTCGGCTTAGATTTGGATAATTTCAGACTTTTAAATCGTTAAGAGATAAAAAAAAATAATTCAGGTAAACATTTTGATTTAAATTTCGTTTAATTATTGTCTAACATTTTAATGAATACATTAAACATAATTTGGTTATGAAGTTTAAGATTGTTCTAATTGTTTCTGTTTTATTCTTTTCTTCCGGACTTTTTGCTCAAACAGGCTCCATTAAAGGACGGGTTTTTAACAGCAAAAACAATGAGCCTCTGCCCTTTACGAATATTATAATCAGCGGCACTACTGTCGGTTCGGTGAGTGACTTTGACGGAAATTTTTTATTTACCGGCCTCAAACCCGGGTATGTAAAACTGGAAGCATCTTCCGTTGGGTTTGAGAAAATTATGACCGAAGAAATTCTGGTCACCAATTCGAAAGTAGCATCGCTGGATATTGCCATGAAAGAAATTGCCGTTCAGATAAGCGGAGTAGAAATAACTGCTTCAATTTTT
Organism: Bacteroidales bacterium; assembly: GCA_038213495.1. Taxonomy (GTDB): domain Bacteria; phylum Bacteroidota; class Bacteroidia; order Bacteroidales; family UBA4417; genus UBA4417. The sequence continues at coordinate 32,384 of JBBQSY010000023.1, read as the reverse complement.
AAACGGGTGGAAGAGAGTCCTTTATCGCTAAAATCAATTGGCATTTCGCAAATTGAAAAAAGCCCCGGATCGAACCGTGATATATCCAAGGTTATACAATCCCTGCCTGGTGTTGCCTCTTCGGTTTCGTTCCGTAACGATATCATTGTTCGCGGAGGCGGTCCTTCCGAAAACAGGTTTCTGCTCGACGGAATCGAAATACCTAATCTGAACCACTTTGCAACACAAGGCGCTTCGGGAGGCCCGGTTGGCATAATTAATACTGATTTTCTTCGTGAAGTTGATTTTTACTCAGGCGCTTTTCCGGCTAGCAGGGGCAATTCGCTGAGTTCGGTAATTGATATGAAGCTTATCGACGGAAACACGGATCGTTTGGTTTACCGCGCAACACTGGGTGCCAGCGAAATGGCATTGAGCGCCAATGGTCCTGTTAGTAAAAAAACCAATGTCCTTTTTTCGGTTCGACAATCCTACCTGCAATTCCTTTTCGGTGTAATCGGGTTACCCTTTCTTCCAACTTTTAACGATTATACCTTAAAGGTGAAGACAAAATTCAATGTTAAAAATGAATTAACTATCATCAGCATTGGTGCCCTCGATAAATTTAAGCTGAACACCGGGATAAAAAATCCCACCGAGGATCAACAATATATTCTTGATTATCTGCCTGTTAACAATCAGTGGAATTACGCAATCGGGGCAAACTACCGGCATTACCGCGATAACTCCTACTCCACATTTGTGCTTAGCCGCAATATGCTTTACAATGAAGCCTACAAATTTAAAGGTAACGACGAGAGCGATCCTGCCAATAAAATAATTGATTATTCATCCTACGAGATAGAGAATAAACTGCGTTACGAAGAGGTTACACGGATCAACGGGTATAAGATATCTTACGGCGCGGGCACGGAATTTGCCAAATATAAAAACAGAACTTTCCTTAAGGTTTTTATTCCATCAGGAATTGATACCATTACCTCGGTCAGGTATTCTTCTGATCTTAATTTATTTAAATGGAACGTCTTTGGTCAGTTGAGTAAAAGTTTTGTGAATGACAGACTTACTTTATCCCTTGGAATTCGTTCCGATGCCAACAGTTATTCTCCGGATATGTCGAACCTTTTAAAACAACTTTCACCCAGGGTTTCGGCATCTTTCGGTGTAACCAACAACCTGACAATTAATTTCAATACAGGCAGGTACTACCAGCTCCCCGCTTACACAACAATGGGTTACCGTTCGCAAGGCGGCGAATTGCTTAATAAAACAAATGGTTTGCGGTACATACAAGCCGATCATATAGTAGTGGGTATCGATTACAGGCGTAACGATAACTCGAAGATCACACTCGAGGGATTTTATAAGTTCTATAACTATTACCCGTTCTCACTCCGCGACTCGGTATCCCTTGCCAGTAAAGGAGCCGATTTTGGCGTGGCCGGCGACGAAGCCGTTATTCCCACTTCGAAAGGGAAAGCCTGGGGTGCTGAATTATTTTACCGGGAAAAATTGAATCGCATGCTCGATGTAACTGTTTCATACACCTGGGTCAGGTCATCGTTTAAGGATAAATACGGCGATTTCATACCGTCAGCCTGGGATAACAGATATATCCTGAATATAACAGCCCTGGCTATGCTCAAGCGAAATTGGGACATCGGAATAAAATGGCGCTTTGTGGGCGGTGCTCCCTATACCCCTTATGATTTGGATCGCTCTTCTTTGATCGAAGCATGGGACGTTAAAGGCCAGGGTTACCTGGATTATAACCGCTATAATACAAACCGGCTGGGTGGATTTCAACAGCTCGACCTGAGAGTTGATAAGGAGTATTATTTTAAGAAATGGTCACTTAACCTGTACCTCGATATACAGAACCTTTATAATTTTCAGGCGAAACAACCTGCTGAACTGCTGCAGGTTCGTGGCGAAAATGGCCAGCCGGTCATTAATTCTGAAGATCCTTCACGGTATGTACTGAAGTCCGTTTCAAGCGCATCAGGCACCGTGCTTCCAACCGTTGGAATTATTGTTGAACTTTAAATCACATAGCTATGAGAAAGTATACTGCCATTTTTCTTCCGGCTTTGCTTATAGGATCCCTCACTTTCGGATTTTTTACAGCTTGCAAGCCAGGAAGACAAGGAATGAGTTCAAAAGCCCGTGAATCAGATAGTATCTCAATTCTATCGGACAATCCGCTAGGAAAGGGAAGATCGCTGGAAATAGAAATGATAAAAGGTAAGGCGCACAATCATCCGACTTTTGCGATATGGATGGAAGACACGGCCGGTAATTACATCCAGACACTTTTTATAACCAGGTCAATCGGTCAGGGCGTATTTACGTATGGAGACAAATCCTCCGGAAAGTGGAAACCTGGTGAGGTACGCCGTCCGGCAGCTTTACCCTATTGGGCGCATAAAAGAGGAACCCTGGCGGATGATGGATTACTGATTCCAACGCCAAAAAATAAAATTCCTGATGCTTATACCGGAGCCACGCCGGCCGGAAGTTTCAGGCTTGATACACGAGCCGACCTATTAAAAACGGGTAAGGTATTGGTATTGATGGAAATCAACCAACCCTGGGACTGGAATGAATACTGGAACAATACCCGTTATCCCGGTGACATCGAATATAAAACATCCTGCCAGCCGGCTGTAGTTTATTCAGTAGCGCTCGATCTGGACAATCCTGGTATTAATGTTGAATTAAAGCCAGTTGGTCATAGCCATTATTCGGGGAAAACAGGAGATTTGTACCCCGATCTTTCAACACTCACAACTGCTTTGCATATTGCCGAAAAAATTACAGTGAGTGTAAAATAAATAAAAGAGTGAGACTTATAGCGGGTTGTCGCTCTTTGTGTCGCTCTTTTACAATTTTCTGTGTATTAAGAAATGAATTCCGGAACTTAAACGTCCTGGGCCTTATCAGTGAGCATGGGAACAAAACGAAAGGTGCCGTGCGTTTCTGATTTTATTTCTGTTTCCGACACTTTGGTAACACGCGTCATAATCTGCACATCATTCTTTCCGACAGGAGCAACCAGGATTCCGCCGGGTTTTAATTGCTTTACCAAAGCTTCCGGAATAAACGGCGCGGCGGCCGTTATAAGTATCCTGTCGAATGGTGCATAAACAGGCAGGCCTGCATATCCGTCGCCGTAAAACAACCTTATGCGGTAATTAAGTGGTGGGACAAGCGATTTTAACGTATCATAGAGGAGTTTTTGCCTTTCGATCGTGAATACCCGGGCACCCATTTCAGCTAAGATGCTGGCCTGATATCCCGATCCTGTACCTACTTCAAGCACCCGCATCCCTTTTTCAAGCATTAAAAGTTCACTTTGAAAAGCCACCGTATAGGGTTGTGAAATAGTTTGCCCTGATCCGATAGGAAAAGCCTTATCTTCGTAAGCAAACTCAAGGAACGACGAATCGAAAAAATAATGACGCGGTATCAAATTCATAGCAGTCAGCACATTGTCGTCCGTAATGCCTTTAGTTCTCAGTAAATCAATAAGTTGCTTACGTAATCCCTTGTGTCGGAAAGTGTCGGTGCGTTGTGATGGTGCCATAACAGGTGAAGGAAGAATTTTGTGCTGCGAAAGTAACTAACAATTTCGTCAGTAAAAAACCGGTCTCTAAAATTATTTTTTATTAAGATTTAAAATAAAAAGATAAATAAGTGGATCAAATACAAAAAACATTCATATCTTTGCAAAGTTTTAATACAATCCACTCTGAATTTTCCTGATTTTTCGCGGTAATTATTCTATTGTACCTTTCTTCAGGTTTTCACATGAATGTATAATTTTAATTCATACGATTTATACTCCCATTTATTCGTCCAATCAACCCAATTCGCATGTACGATAAGAGCGAACTCGAAAGTAAGCTGCTCCATGAATTGCGTGACATCGCAAAGCAGTTTAACATCCGCAAAAGCGAAACTATGAAAAAACAGGATCTGGTATACCAGATTCTCGACCAGCAGGCCGCCAACCCGACTCCCGATGTTCTGGAAGCCGAAAAGAAAGCACGTGTTTTTCCTCATAAAGGATCCCGCCAGCGCATTCCGGTCGAAAAGATCAAAGAAGTCAGGAAAGTTGAAATCAAGCCTCTTTCTGATACTAAAGTTGTCGAAAGCAAGTCAGCTCAACCTGAACTCCCAAAAGTTAAGGAAGAAAAACCTGTTAAGGATGACGCTGCCAAAGAAGTAAAACCTGTTAAGGATGACACTTCCAAGGAAGTAAAACCAGCGGAAGCTTCGCCCCCTGCAAAACGTGTCGTAACTCCCTATGAGCCTCGCCGGAGTTATAGCAGGGATGGTAACAAGTCCGATGATGATACACCTTCGGTTAAATCATTCGAACGCCCCGAATCAACCAATGTACCCGCATGGGAACTACAGGAATTTCATGAGCGCCGTCGTCGTGGTCGTCGTCCGCAGGATCGGGACGAAACGCCTGTTACGTCTGCAGTCGGGGCTGATGGCGCAGCCACTCCTGCTCCTGAGAAAACTGCAAGAAACAATGACTGGAAGCCAAAACCCAGGAGTTCCAGCCAGGAAGATGATGCAGCCATTACTGAAGAAAAAACCGGTATTCAGGACGAATTTATTCCATCATTCGATTTTAAGGAACCAGATGCTGAAATTCTGAGCCGTCACGAAATTGTGCAGGAAGAGGATGCTGACGGAAGTCCCGGTGAGAATGGAAATATGCAGGGAGAACCGTTGCGTGCCAATGATATATCGCGTGATATGCAGCGATATGGTCGTAACGATCGTCGTTCACAAAATCAACCGCCGCCGCAACCGCAGCGCGAAGATTATTCCTGGGAATTCGAAGGAATAGTTTCCTGTGAAGGTGTGCTCGAAATGATGCCCGACGGGTATGGTTTCCTCCGCTCATCCGATTATAACTATCTGAGTTCCCCTGATGATGTTTATGTTTCGCAATCGCAGATAAAACTCTTCGGACTTAAAACCGGCGACACCGTAAAAGGTACCATCCGCCCGCCTAAAGAAGGAGAAAAATATTTTCCTCTTGTAAAAGTTGAAAATATAAATGGGAAGCTCCCCGAAGAAATACGCGACCGTATTCCTTTCGATTACCTGACGCCTCTGTTCCCCGAAAAGAAATTCAAACTTACAGGCCATCCGGGCTCCAGCCTTAGCACCCGCATCATCGACCTTTTTAGCCCGATTGGTAAAGGACAACGCGGACTTATTGTAGCCCAGCCTAAAACCGGTAAAACGGTATTGCTTAAAGAAATTGCAAATGCCATTGCTTATAACCATCCCGAGGCCTACCTTATCGTATTGCTGATCGACGAACGTCCGGAGGAAGTTACTGATATGGCGCGTAATGTAAAAGCCGAGGTGATTTCATCCACTTTCGATGAGCCTGCCGATCGTCATGTACGCATCGCCAACCTTGTTCTCGAAAAAGCCAAGCGCCTTACCGAGTGCGGACATGATGTGGTTATACTTCTCGACTCTATTACCCGTTTGGCAAGAGCCTACAATACTGTAGCTCCTGCTTCCGGAAAAGTGCTTTCGGGTGGTGTTGAAGCAAATGCGCTGCAAAAACCAAAACGGTTTTTCGGTGCTGCCCGCCAGATTGAACACGGCGGTTCCCTTACCATCATTGCAACTGCGCTTACCGAAACCGGTTCGCGTATGGATGAGGTTATTTTCGAGGAATTTAAAGGCACCGGCAACATGGAGCTTCAGCTCGACCGCAAACTGTCGAATAAACGGATTTTTCCTGCTATCGATATCGTGGCTTCAAGTACCCGTCGCGATGATCTGTTGCTCGAAAAAGACATTCTGCAGCGCTTGTGGGTGCTTCGCAATCACCTTGCTGATATGAATCCGATTGAAGCTATGGATTTCCTGAGAGATAAAATGAAGTTTACCCAAACTAACGAGGAATTCCTGATCTCCATGAATGGATAGTATTTCGAAAGAAGCATTATCAGAAAAAATATACAAAAAAAAGGAGGCTGACGTTCAATGTCAGTCTCCTTTTTTAATGTTTAAAGAAATGGACTACTTTCTGTCCATGGGTGTTTTTTGACCACTTTGCCTTAATTTATCAATCAGCATTTTTTGAAAATCCCTTTCCGACTCATACAATTTCAATACTTTAATAGCCGGTAGCACGGATTTAAATTTTGCATGATACTCTTTCCGGAGATCTAAAAATCTTTGTGCTTCAATTATTTGGTTATCAAGAATTTGTGATGCCTCAGCTTCGGTCAGCTTATCTAACTGATCCTTTTTCAGATCACTGGATTCCCTGAATGATTTTCTCATTTCGTGCCGTTTGGCATCGTATTCATTGTACACCGGCCAGAAAGCCTGTGCTTCTTCGGGCGTAAGATTTAGTTGCTGTGTAATAAATGCTATACGCTGCGCCTCCATTTTTTCATGCCTTGAGCCAGGCTCGTTGCTGTGCTGCCTGCTTGTATTTTTTTGCTGGGCCGAAACAGGGTTTACCTGAATTAATAACACAAGTATTAATAGCAGACTGGTGCCAGTAAGTTTAAAAAAAGTTGTTTTCATATTTCTTGATTTAGTATTCATTTAAAAGTTCTGTGTCAACATCATTGTCTTTCAGGTATTTGATAATTTCCTCTGCCGAAGGTCCGTTTTGCCCGTTAAGGATTGAAGTTTGTGTATAGTCGATATTTGAGTTTTCGAGTCTGGTTTCAAGTGTGTGACTTTCTAAAAGTATAGCTTCCTGTGCGTAAGATGGATCGTAGGCCATACTGATATCAGATATTTCATTTACAACAATAACCGGGGTTTCTTTTTGTGACGGAATAAGGAAAACCAGCGATACAATTACAAGCAGTGTTGCCATCACAGGAACCCACACCAATGGCTTTTTGAATACGGAGATTAAAACGTTACTAATTGAACTTTGTTCCTTACTGTTTATTCTGTCAATAATTCGCGGACTAAGTGAATCGAAGTATCCCGCAGGCGCTTTGAATCCGCCGGTTTCTTTCCTCATTTCTTCGGGAATTTCAGGAAGGAACCCGTCTTCGTTAGTAAGGTCCGGTTTATTTTGTTTCGATTTCATGATAAGTATGACATTTTCAATTTATTAAAGTTTAATTTGAAGTAACAAATTCTTCTATTTTTTTTACAGCAAAATGGTAGGATGCTTTCAGTGCGCCAACTGAGGTACCTAGTATTTCCGATATTTCATCATAACTCAGATCATCGTAATACCGCATAGTAAAAACCAATTGCTGCTTTTTAGGCAGCTTTATTATTGCTTCGCTTAACCGCCTTTGTATTTCATTCCCATCAAAATAATTATCTTCCTGAAGTGATTTTACCATCATAGCTTCGGGCGATGATAAAGAAAGGTAGGAGCGGAGTTGTTTGCTTTTCAGAAAACTCAGTGATTCATTAACTGCTATCCGATAAAGCCAGGTAAATAATTTGGAATCTTCGCGGAAGGAACCCAGGTTGTTCCATACCTTAATAAATATATTCTGAACAACATCATCCGTATCATCATGGTCAATAACCATGCGGCGCACAAAATAGTATATTTTTTCCTGGTACTTTCGCACCAGGAGGTTAAAAGCGTAATGCTTTTTTGTTGCATCACGAAATAATTCTACGAGTTCATTATCAGTATATTCAGGCATGAGCAGTGTGCAGAACTTTATTGGAATCGGATAATTTGCCGGTTAAAAATCAGTGTGATGCCTGCTAGCTTCGAAAAGGTACTTTCCGGAAAATATAGAATAAATCCCTGTCTTGCGTAAAGCTGAGCTTCTTTACCTGCATTCTTAACTTTACTTTGACTTATGCTTTTCACAAAAGTTTAACGGGCATCTGAAATTGCTTGTGGTTTAGGATAGGATAAATCAGCTTTGTTACATCCTATTTATAAAGCTGGATGTCGGAAGTTTTTCCCGACTCGATAACAAAACTTTGTTCAACGGTATATAGTGTTGACCGTGAGTTTTTGGGACGGAAAACGATGCGGTAACTACCCGGCTGAAGGTAAAGTGTCTCCAGTGTGAGCGTTTCGTTGAGTTCATAAATCCGCGTAAGCTTATTTTTGTCGTTCAGTAATAAGGTGCCATAGCCATTAAACGATTTCCGGAAAACCGCAATACCGGGTTCAGGTATTTCGATGGTTGTGGTGTGGCTTTGGCTTATGTTAATGTCTTTCAACGAGATGCGCGGCAGTGAAAGAACTTCGAGATCATAGTTTCCGGTAAGATATTTCACCGTCTCGCTAAAATTTTGCACATTCAGTGTTTCGAATGAGCCACTTTTCCTTACAATACATTGCAGTCCTTTTGCCGCTTTACTTACGCCGGCCATTTTTAACTGCAGGTATCCCTGGGGAGCATCGGTAGCTACTACAGTGTGCTTTCCGGGTACAATACGCAGGGTATCAATAGAAACAGGAGGCATTGTGTGAATATCAACACGATAGGTTATCAATGGGTCAACTACCAGCGTATCGGGTAATCCCCGGTTATTCATTGTATGGATATAGTTGTATTTCACTTTTCCTGACAAGAGATCGGTAAAGGTCATTCCGGCATCAGTTTCGGTCGGCTTTCCGGATTCATCCAACAGGTTTACCTGCATGGTGGTTGAATTAAGCGCCTGCGAAATCACAACATTCAGGGCTTTACGCAGGTCTGCTTCCTTTGTCGCGTCGAAATAGGTTCCGACACAATTAAATGCCATGTTAAAATCCTGCCCTATTCCAATAATAAATGGTTTGAGAATAATGCTGTTTTTCTGCAGCATCTTCGAGACGGCGCAGGGATCGCCGCTGCATTCCTCCATCCCGTCGGTAATAAGAATCACGATATTACGGCAATTGGCACAGGGTGTAAAATCGTTTGCCGATTGTTCGAGTGAATACGCAAGGGGAGTTGTTCCCTTTGGATTAATTGTTCGCAGGCGGCTCTTTATCTTGCCTGTATTGAATGCAGCAAAAGGTACTTCGAGTCTTGTGTCGCTGCATACCTGCGGTGGGAACTGGTATTGATGCCCATAAACCCTGAGTGCAAATTCGGTGTTCTTCAGGTAGGCAATACTATCAAGCATTTCGGAAACTATACGCTTCGCAATATTGAATTTTGTGTCACTCTGCCACCTGCCAAGCATGCTTTGAGAAGCATCAAAAATAAACAGGATGCGGGTGGTGGGCGTTGGTTTCTGGTTGGATGGAGGCTGGTTTTGTGCAACGGAACAGATTGCAAACAGAAGGATAACTGCAATTGAAAGAATCCGGTATATATGTAATCGGGTAGTTTTCAAGTTTGTTTTTTTGTTTAAAATCAGTACAAGTATAAACAGTCAAAAGGCAAATTATGGATATAGAATGGGTGCTGTACTTCTGCTTTTATTCTGTATCAAAAAAAAATAAAACTAATTTGCGAATCAGTTTTTCAAAACGGATAAAAGTACCCGGCCTGAAATTCAGGATCCCGATTCAATAACGCCGGAATCCTGAATTTATGATTCCAATTACAAACTTACGTTATGTTACGTTTGCATCCAATTGTTTATAAATAATTAGCTAATTTATGTTAACGAAGTGAATGCTGTTGGTAATGTTGATAATTTTGGAAAACATTTTAACTTTCTTGTCGTTAAACCTGAACACAGCTCTGCATGCGGAACTGTGTAGTACATTTCTAAAAATCTGTGATGATTGTTTCCGCTTTTTTAAAATATAGATTGAAATTCTTTGCTTTAATACTTTTCCTGCTGTTTTATCTTGATGGTAAAACACAGTTTTTGAACCAACAACCTATTGCAGAGCGAACCTGGGTCGATTCGGTATACAATTCGCTTACCACTGAACAGCGTATTGGTCAGTTGTTTATGCTTAGGGCAAATTCGGAAACCGATTCTTCGGAAATTAAGAATCTTAGCCGTTTGATTTTAAAATACGACATCGGTGGGTTATGTTTTTTTAAGGGTGGTCCGGTAAGGCAGGCAATACTCACAAATTACTATCAGAAACTGTCAGCCACGCCTATGCTTATTTCGATGGATGCTGAATGGGGACTTGGCATGAGGCTCGACAGTGCAGTTTCTTACGCCAGGCAGATGCCCTTGGGAGCCATGAGGGATGAGCAACTGATCACTGAATTCGGACTCGCAGTTGCAAGGCAGTTGCGACGGATTGGTGTTCACATGAGCTTTTCACCGGTTGCAGATATAAACAGCAATCCCGCTAACCCGGTGATCAATATCCGATCCTTCGGCGAACGTAAGGAAGATGTTGCCCGAAAGGCTGTCCTTTATATGAAGGCATTACAAAACGGCGGAATAATTTCGGTGGCAAAACATTTTCCGGGTCATGGTGATACCGATACCGATTCGCACAGCGCTTTACCCTTCATAGATCATTCAAGGACCACCATTGATACGCTTGATTTATATCCATTCAGGCAACTCATTGGGGCCGGGCTCGACGGAATGATGATAGCACACCTTAATATACCGGCAATTGATGCAAAAAAGGATATTCCTTCAAGCCTGTCTTCCCTGGTTATAGATTCGTTGTTGCGAAAAAAAATGAATTTTAACGGTCTGGTTTTGTCTGACGCTCTCGAAATGAAAGGCGTTTCAAATTATGACAAACCCGGGTTGGTGGAGTTACAGGCATTAAAAGCCGGCAACGATATCCTCCTGCTTCCTGCTTCAGTGGAGAAGGCAGTAACAGCCATAATGCGGGCGATTGACAGTGGAACATACTCACAGGATGACCTTGCGATACATTGCAAGCGCATCCTTGCATACAAATACAGGGCTGGTCTTCACGATTATAAGCCTGTTAGCCGGAAAAATCTTTATAGCGATATTCATACACAGCAGGATGAAAACCTGAACCTGGAATTATACCGTAATGCAATCACTGTGTTGAAAAATGAGTACCTGCAGGGACAGCCATATACAGTTCTTCCGATCAGAATTACGGATACACTCCGAATTGCAACCCTTATGATCGGTTATACTGATATAAAATTGTTTCAACAGAGAATTAACGATTATGCAAAAGCGGATCATTACATGCTACCGCGCAATGCGGATAAGAAATCGATTTTTCAGATATACAAAGCGTTAGCAAATTATAACCTGGTAATAATTGGGATCAATAACACCATCCCGGCACCTTCCCGCAATTTTGGAATATCCGATGCAACCATCAGTCTTGTTGATTCTCTTATGGTTTCGAAATCGTGTATCCTGAATTTATTTACGCTTCCATACAGTATAAGCCTTTTCAAGAATATTGATAAAGCTAAGGCACTCGTGGTGGCCTACCAGGATAATGATGAGGCATATGATGCGGTGGCGCAGATGTTATTTGGAGCTACAGCAGCCAGCGGCCAGCTTCCCGTTGGGGTTAACAGCGTTTTTCCAGCTCATTCGGGACTCACCACAACCACATCCGACCGTTTACGTTATATTCCATTCGATAACAAGGGGTTATATTCAGGCGACCTGGCAGTTGTCGATTCAATTGTAAAAATCGGCCTGGATAAAAAAGCATATCCCGGTTGCCAGGTACTGATTGCTAAAAACGGTAATGTCATATACCGGAAATCATTTGGCTACAGCGATTATCTCAATAAACAGACGGTTAGAAATGATGATCTGTACGACCTGGCAAGTGTAACCAAAGTTGCAGCTACAACGCTTGCCGTTATGAAACTCTATGACCAGGGTCTGGTTGATCTGGATGAACCACTGTCGAAAACTCTGAAATACCTCGAAAACAGCAATAAAAAGAAAATTACCATCCGCGAAGTGATGACGCACCAGGCCGGCTTGGTGCCATGGATTCCTTTTTATCTTAAAACATTAAAAAAAGGTTATCCCGACAGCACGATTTACAGTACTTCCGTTTCGGAAAATTTCCCGTACAGGGTTGCACAGGGAATTTACATCCGTAAGGACTACAAGCAGATTATCCTTGATTCTATTATTAATTCCCCGCTTTCGAACAAAAAGGATTACAAATACAGCGACCTGGGATTTATGCTGATGCAACAATTTGTTGAGAAGGTTACCGAGACCAGCCTCGACCGTTACATGGAAGAAGAGTTTTATAAACCACTCGGGCTGCATACACTTACTTTTCGCCCACTCGATAGATTTCCATTAAGCCGCATAATGCCTACGGAAAAGGATACTCTGTTCAGGCGTCAGCTTGTACGGGGCGATGTGCACGACCAGGCCGCTGCTTTACTCAACGGTGTTTCAGGTCATGCCGGATTATTCGGAACATCGAATGATATGGCAGTTCTTTTGCAAATGCTTGTCCAGAATGGTATGTATGGCGGGCGACAGTACATCAAACCCGAAACGGTTGCATTGTTTACGAAACGACAGTTTAAAGGCAACCGCCGCGGCCTTGGATTCGACAAGCCTCAACTTTTCCCATCCGAACCCGGACCTGCCTGCGAAGAAGCATCGGCCAACAGCTATGGGCATACCGGTTTTACAGGAACGTACATTTGGGCAGATCCCGACAACGATTTAATCCTTGTGTTCCTTTCGAACCGCGTAAATCCCAATGCTGAGTCCAACAGGCTTGTTCAGCTTGGAACACGCACTCAGATACAGCAATCCCTTTACCGGGCACTTAACAAAAATCTGAAACCGGGTCACCAATTGCTGCGGAAACCTGTAAATAGTACAGAGTAAACAGGGACCTTGTCTGGTCGGATATCTTTTTATTGTGGAGAAAAATTCAGATGCCTGACTTTGAAATCCAGTAAAATTTAAGTAACTTTGAGCAATTATGCAATTGTGTAGTACAAATTTAAATCATTTGCATTTCGAAATATCATTAGTACCAAACACTAAGCACCAGGCACCAAGTTCGTGTTAATGCGAAAAAAAAGAAAAAACATTTGTAATAATTACATATAGTATATACTTTTGTGGTATACTAATTGTCTAAAACATGAAAACACTTTCTTTAAAACTTGACGATTCAATTTTTGATGAAACTGAACAAGTTCTTCTAAAACTTAAAAAGCCCCGAAACCGTTATATTAATGAGGCTCTGCTTTATTATAATCGTTTACAAAAGAAAAAAATACTTAGTAAAAAGCTTGAGTTGGAATCCATACTGGTTCAGGAAGATTCCATGAAAATTCTTGCTGAATTTGAAAGCCTGGAAGATTATGACAATTAAACAGTTCGAGATATGGGTTGCAAATCTTGACCCAGGTCGTGGAACAGAAACCGGAAAAGTGAGACCAATTCTTGTTGTTCAAACTGACTTATTGAATAAGATTCACCCGTCTACTTTGATTTGTCCTATAACGACCAACATTCAACTTAAAAGTGAGATATTAAGAGTGAATTTAAAAAAAGGTCAGGCAAATGTGAAAGAGGATTGTGATATTATGATAGACCAAATTCGGGCCATTGATAACAAAAGATTAATTAAAAAAGTCGGAGATCTACCAACTGTCCTTATCGAAAAAGTAATAGAAAATATTTCGATAATTTTTGACCTAAAATAAAACGTACTATTCACCAAGCCCAAAGCACTAAGTTCAAAGGACCAAACACTAAGCACCAAACACTATTCACTCATTAAATAACCATTAATACTTAAATTATTATGTCAAAAGTAACTTTAGGCGGAAATCCTGCAAACACTATCGGTGATTTACCGGTTGTAGGATCAAAAGCACCGGATTTTTCGCTGGTCGGAACTGATTTATCAGATGTAAAAAACACTGATTTTGAAGCCAAACGCCTGATTCTAAACATTTTTCCTAGCCTCGATACCGCCACCTGTGCAGCCTCGGTAAGACATTTTAATGTTGATGCGGCAAAACTGGAGAATGCAGTCGTAATTTGTATCTCGAAAGACCTGCCATTCGCACACAAACGCTTCTGTACAACCGAAGGCATTGCAAACGTGGTTTCTGCATCTGAATTCAGAGGAAACGCCTTTGGTAAAGCATACGGTGTCATGATCGTTGACAGTGCGTTCCAGGGGTTGCTGGCACGTTCCGTTGTAGTGGTAGATAAAGAAGGTACTGTGTTGCATACACAACTGGTTCCTGAAATTGCAAATGAACCGGACTATCAATCAGCATTGGATTCATTAAAATAATCTGGACCAGATATTTTGCCAACACGAAAATAATAGTACCTTTGCGCCTCGTTCAGCGGATGTGGCGTAATTGGTAGCCGCGCCAGACTTAGGATCTGGTGTCGAGAGACGTATGGGTTCGAGTCCCTTCATCCGCACAATCCTCAAAAGCTGCTGAAAAGCAGCTTTTTTCGTTAGAAATAAATAGATATGGCTTTCAATTTTACTATTTTAAACCTTGTCAGCAAATAAATCTGACATACACCAACAAAAAATACAGGGAATTTATCATGGGCTCAGATCGGATTGAAAACAATACTTTCGAACAGATTGATTTCTCAACTTCCATGCTGGTTAAAGGAGAATACGAAAATTGCACATTCAGGAACTGTAATTTCTATAATGCCGATTTATCCGGATTTGTATTCAGGGATTCTACATTCGACGGTTGCGACTTTAGTTTGGCTAAACTTAAAAACACCAGGCTGAACGATATCCGCTTCGTGAACTGTAAATTGCTGGGAATTCAGTTTCACGAATGCAACAGCTTCCTGTTTTCGGTGAGTTTTGAAAACTGTATTTTGAAAATGTCAGTTTTTTACAAAATGAAACTCAGGAAATACAGGTTTACGGATTGTGACCTCCGGGAAGCCGATTTCACGGAGTCGGACCTGACAGGTGCTATATTCGATAACTGTGACCTCCAAAGAACCGTATTTTTCAATACAAACCTCGAAAAGGCTGATTTCTCCACTTCGTATAACTATTCATTCGATCCTGAAAGAAACAGGATTAAAAAAGCGCTTTTCTCTAAATCAGGAGTAATCGGATTGCTGGATAAATACAATATTGAAATAGAATAATACCTTGGCGGGATTAATCTGTTTCAAAACCGGAATAAGTGACTTAATAAAAATATTTGTGTATTTCTTGTCAAGATTTCTATCCCTCGAAGACACGAAGTTCACTAAGCATCTTCGTGTTCTTAGTGGCTTTGTGGGAAACCAGTTCGATTCTGTCCCGATAGCTATCGGGATGTCTGGGTTAGGAAAGTGGAATTTAGATACACAAAAAATGAATCTTTTTAACCATTCAGTTCTTAATTAATCTATATTTCCACAGATTTCACTGATTTGAACAGAATTAGAAATATTTTAGTAATTTTCAAAACAAAAAACATATATCAGGTCTTTAAATAAATCTGTGTAATCTGCGTAATCTGCGGCTTTACTTATCTTTCATTACAGGGATCAGACTGATTAGTTACGAATCATTAAATCTATCGAAAATGAAAGCAAAAACATTACTGTTCATCGCATTAACCGGAATTTTCACTACATGTTTTGGTCAGCAAAATCCAAAATGGGAAAAATGGGATTGGCTCATGGGAGAGTGGATAGGGGAGGGAACAGGCACACCGGGTAAAGGCGGCGGTTTCTTTACTTTCAGCCTTGATCTCGACAGGAAAATCCTTGTCCGGAAAAGTCATAAGGAATTTCCGCCAGCGGGGGAAAAGCCGGCCGTCATACACAATGATCTGATGGTAGTTTATCCGGATAGTAAGGGAACCCCCTCCAAAGCAATTTATTTCGATAACGAAGGACATACAATTTATTACACAATTGATTATACCGAAAGTGCAATTGTTTTAACCAGCGGTAAAATACAGGATGCCCCCGTTTTTATGCTCACTTATACTATGATTGATTTCGAAACGGTAAATATTAAGTTCGAAATGTCAAAAGACGGTAAAGACTTTACGACATATATGGAGGGGAAGAGTTTTAAAACGAAATAAAAGAGTCTGGCTTCTTTCTTTAATCATAACAGGATCCTGCTTAGGGTGGATATCTCTTCTACCGAAAAACTTTCAGGCCTTTTACTGAAGTTTTCTTCATTTATAATTCTTGAAAAGGCAAAGTAAACTCAACATTATTTGCGGGTTTTGTAGAATAAATCATTAAAAATACTACCTTTGCAAACTTATTTATCGTGCATTTATAATGATAATAAGTGTCAGATAATCAATTTAATACAGAATATTCAAACTTATCTTTTTTTGTACAATGGAAATTACCAGGGAAAATACCGGCGAATTGACCGCAACAATCAAAATGGTGATCAGTCCGTCTGATCACAACGAAAGTGTGACAAAGATTTTAAAAGATTATCAACGTAAAGCAAATGTTCCTGGCTTCCGTCCCGGTCATGTGCCTTTAGGCATGATAAAAAAACTATATGGAGGAGCCGTGTTTGCCGACGAAGTCAATAAACTTGTATCCGACAAACTTCATCAATACATCGAAGACGAAAAACTCGACATTCTCGGACAACCACTTCCGAATACCACGCTCACTCCTGAATTCGACTGGAAAGAAGGCCAGGACATAGAATTCTTCTTCGACCTTGCCTTGGCACCGTCATTCGAAGTGGTTCTGGACGAAAAGATCGCTGTGGATTATCACGTAATTAAGGTGGATGACAGCATGGTCGACAAATACGTGGATGATATGTTCCAGCGTTTCGGAACCATGACAAATCCTGAAGTTGCAGGCGAAAAAGATGTTTTGTTTGGCGAATTTGTTCAGCTGGATGCCGAAGGAAATGATTTTGAAAATGGAATTATACATTCATCCAAGGTTGCCATTGATCTGATTTCGGATACCGATGTTAAAAACAAAATGATTGGAGCCAAGACCGGCGATGCTATTGTGTTTCACCCGCTGAAAGCAACCGGGAATGTTGTCGAAGCTTCAGCCATGCTTGGGATCACAAAAGCAGAAGTTGAAGATATGGTTTCTGATTTCCGGTTTACCATAAACGAAATCAGTACCATGAGCCCTGCTGAAATGAATGAGGAATTTTTCCAGAAAGTTTTCCCTGGCTCAGAGATTAAAACTGAAAAAGAATTTCGTGATAAAATAACAGCCGAATCCGAAAGTGCATTTGTTGCCGACAGCGATCATCTGTTTGCACATCATATGCAGGAAAAACTCATCGAAGCTGTACCGCTATCGCTTCCGGATGAATTTATGAAACGCTGGCTTACCGAAAGCAACGAAGGTAAATTAACTGCCGAAGACATTGAGCGCGATTATCATAAGTATGCCGAAGGCATGAAATGGCAGTTGATCGAAAATAAGATCATACGCGAATCGGGCATTGAAGTTGGCGATCAGGAAATCAAGGATTATATTAAAGACTACTATTTGCAGGGATGGCGCACTATGCAACTCACTGACGATTTGATGGACAGGCTGGAAACAATTGCCGACTCATTTTTAAAAGATAAACCTACAGAAGTTCGCCGGATTGTCGAATCCTTGTATGGTCAGCGTGTTTCCGCTTACGTTAAATCAAAGGTTAAACTGAACGAAAAAGAGATCAGTTACGACGAATTTATTAAATTAGACGCCGAAAAACACTAAGCTATGAATATGCACAACGAATTCCGCAAATACGCCGTACATCACCGCGGCATCAGCAGTACCTCTCTTAACAGGTACTCTACTATTTCACAGGGTTATATTTCGCCAACCATTATTGAGGAGCGCCAGTTGAATATCGCAACCATGGACGTTTTCTCACGTTTGATGATGGACAGGATTATATTTCTTGGCGTCCCGATAGATGATTACGTGGCTAACATAATCCAGGCACAGTTGCTGTTCCTCGAATCGGTAGACTCAAAACGCGATATACAGATTTACCTGAATACTCCGGGTGGTTCGGTGTATGCCGGACTAGGCATTTACGATACCATGCAGTATATTGCGCCTGATGTTGCAACCATTTGTACAGGCATGGCAGCATCGATGGGTGCAGTTTTGCTTTGTGCCGGTCAGAAAGGGAAACGCACCGCTTTAAAGCATTCGCGTATATTGATCCATCAGCCAATGGGCGGTGCCGAAGGACAAGCCTCCGACATCGAGATCACAACCCGCGAAATACTGAAACTGAAAAAGGAATTATATGAAATAATTTCTTTACACAGCGGGCAGACTTTCAAGAAAATTGAGAAAGATTCGGACCGGGATTACTGGATGACAGCCGAAGAAGCCAAAACATATGGTATGATTGATGAATTATTGGTGAGGGAAGTTAAAGAAATAAAATAGTACTTTATCCTCACTGGCTTACCGGCAAAAGTTGACTAATTTTCCGCTTTTGCCGGTTTTTTTTATAACTTTGCGAATGCAGGGCTATTAATACTGAAATGGTCTTACTGTAATCACCATCCAGTTGTAAACCTTTGCAATCAGATGGGTATAAAATACATGGAATATGACAAAGAAAGAAGAGCGTTGTTCCTTTTGCGGGCGACCTAAGCGCGAAACCAATATACTGATTGCCGGTCTCGAAGGCCATATCTGTGACTACTGTATTGATCAGGCCAAAGAGATAATGCATGAGGAAATAAAGCATGCCAAACACAGTGAAACCAAAGCACTGGAAACGCCTAAGCCCCGGGAAATAAAAGACTACCTGGATAAATATGTAATTGGTCAGGATGATTCGAAACGAGTGCTTGCAGTAGCGGTGTACAACCATTTTAAGCGTATTAATCAGCCTCCGTCGAAAAACAAGGATGAAGTAGAAATTGATAAATCAAACATCATTCTGGTTGGCGAAACAGGTACCGGTAAAACATTGTTGGCGCGCACCATTGCCCGCCTGCTGCAGGTCCCTTTCTGTATTGCCGATGCCACTGTGTTGACCGAAGCCGGGTACGTTGGCGAGGATGTTGAAAGTATTCTGAGCCGTTTGCTCCAGGCTGCCGACTATAACGTGGCGGCCGCCGAGAAAGGCATTGTTTTTATTGACGAAATTGATAAAATATCGCGTAAAAGTGACAATCCTTCCATTACCCGTGATGTATCGGGTGAGGGAGTTCAGCAGGCTTTGCTCAAATTGCTCGAAGGCACAGATGTAAATGTTCCTCCGCAGGGCGGACGTAAACATCCTGAACAAAAAATGATACTTGTTAATACCCGCAATATACTATTTGTTTCGGGAGGTGCATTCGACGGGATTGACAAAAAGATCGCTGCCCGTATGCAAACCAACATCATAGGATATAGCAACGACCGGGAAAAAGATGTTATTGACCGGCACAATCTTCTTCAATATGTTGCACCTCAGGATTTGAAAAGTTTCGGGCTTATCCCCGAACTAGTTGGTCGCTTCCCTGTGGTTACCTATCTGAATCCATTGAGCCGTGAAGTACTCATTCGAATCCTTACAGAGCCTCAGAATGCGTTAATCAAGCAATTTATCCGGCTGTTCGAGATGGATAATGTTAAACTAAGCTTTACTGAAGATGTGTATGAGTATATTGTGGACAAGGCAATTGAATTCAAAACGGGTGCCCGCGGTTTGCGATCCATACTCGAGGCAATTCTTACGGATGCCATGTTTGATATTCCTTCGCAGACAAAACATTCGGACCTTGTTATTGACAGGGCTTATGCAGCCGATAAACTGGGAAAAACCAATCTTGCAAGGCTCAAAGTAGCTTAACACATCTTTTCGGGGCCACTCCGGCAAAATATATTTTTGCGGCCATCCAATAATATTGCCTTTATAATTGTTATAACAATGGCATAATTATTGAATCATTTCAAAAAAAACCTGTACTATGAGGTTCATTTTGGTTGGTTTCCTGGCACTGGTACCCTTCCTTATTTCTGCCCAAGGCATTTTAAATCCGCATGATTCTGCGGGTTATCATTGCTCAGCTATAGTGGTTGACGGTGATACCATTCCTGTAATGTATTTCGACGAGGTCTACATATGGGGCAATAAATCGTTCCGCAACTCAGCTGAATCGCGTCAATGGGAACGCCTTGTCAGGAATGTAAAAAAGGCATATCCTTATGCCAAACTGGCTGGTATCAAGTTTAACGAATACAATCAGAAGATTGCAGGTATTTCAAGCGAAAAAGTGAAGAAAGACATGATGAAGCAGGCAGAGGATGAAATTGAAGTCCAGTTTGGAGACGAATTAAAGGACCTTACAATTACACAGGGAAAGATATTATTGAAACTTATCGACAGGCAAACGAACAACAGTTCCTACGATATCGTAAAGGATTTCAGGGGTCGTTTCAGGGCATTTTTTTACCAGTCGTTCGCCCGCCTGTTCAGTTATAACCTTAAGGTTAAATATGATCCGCTTGGTGATGATGCTGATATTGAACGGATTGTCCTTATGATTGAAAACGGAAGTATCTGATACTCAAAGAGAGATACTCAGCACCCCTCAGAATGTTATTTCAACATTATTTACTCTGGCTTTAACCAGGTTAAGAAAAGGCCAGGGGCAGAAACCACAATCTTTTTTAATAAAACCTATTCCGGGGGCCAGCCAGATGCTATGCTCCTCGTCAGCCACCATGGGTACATCAAAAAAGAAATGATAACAATTGGGGATCTTTGTGTGATTGATCAACAGGGTGTCATTTTTGCTGACCAATGTTACATTCCAGTCGTTAAAACTCCAGCTTCCTTTGGCATTGGAAGTAAGATCAAATTTTACTGCTTCATCTCCGCCTGATTGCCTGGCATATATTTTATTGTTTTCGCTGCGGTAATAAGTTGTGTCGGTGCCCTGTAAAAAGCCGAAATAGGTTTTATTGTCGATCACCTTAGTGTTTATGATAGAGATTTTATCGGTATGCTCAATCTCCCAGTAATTCTGAACCTGCATTGGGAGGTAATCACCCGACATAGGAATATTAAGGGCATCTTCTTTTGAGCAGGAAGAAGCCAGCAGGAATATTACAACCCATATGAAGACAGATTGGATTTTCATTTTATAGTTTCGCTCGTATCTTTAAAATAGTGATGTAGTTTGTACAGCCTTCGGTTTTCCATTTCCAGTCCAATTCAACCTGTAGAGGCAACTGTTCATCGTTGAATTTGAAGTTTCCGGGCAACTCTGATTTTTCGAAAAGGTAAAGTGTCCCGGCCACGTCGATAAAATATCCACCGCAACAAGGGCACATCCTGATATCCGGCCCTGTAATAGTACCTGTACTCTGATACGTATTCTTTTCGCAACTTATAAGCAGGCAAACGGCGAAAAAAAGAAATAAAACTTTTGTTTTCATTTTGCGCAGCGCTTATTTGAGTTTATTTTTCCTGATTTCAGGTTATTGCTAAACTTCCGGATCCGGAGAGCCGGTATTTATTGTCCGCTCCCTTTCAGCACCGTAAGCAGGGTATAAGCCATAATTTTAAAATCCATTGCCAGCGACATGTTTTCGAGGTAAAGTATATCGTATTTAAGCCGTTCGATCATCTGGTCCACATTTTCGGCATAGCCGTATTTTACCTGGCCCCATGAGGTAATTCCGGGCTTTACCTTCAGCAACAAGCGGTAGTGTGGCGCACGGTGCGCTATCTGATCAATAAAGTACTGCCTTTCAGGTCGTGGGCCAACCAATGACATCTCCCCTTTAAGAACAGATACGAACTGCGGTATCTCATCAAGACGTGTCTTTCGCATCATTCTGCCAAAACGAGTAACCCGGCTATCGTCTTTTGATGAAAGCATTGGCGTATCATCCTCAGCCCCGGTGATCATCGATCGGAATTTAGGAATCATAAACTTTTTACCGCTTATGCCAACACGTTCCTGGGTATAAAATATCGGGCCTTTCGACGACATTTTTACTCCGATACTACAGAACAGGTAAACCGGCGACAAAATGACAATCGCGATTGCCGAAAGCACAATGTCGAGAAATCGCTTAAGACTTAGCTGCCAGGGAGGCATAAATTCGAAAGATACCTGGATAAGTGGAGTCTGGTAGATGGAAGTGGTTTTTACAGTGCCCAACAGGAAATCCTGCATATCAGGAATAACCTTAATGAGCACTTCGGTATCTTCTATTTCAGAAATAATTCGTTCGATGGTATCGTGTTCGGACCGTTCGGTAGCAATAATTACTTCTTCCACACTCAGTTCGGTGATGAACCTGCGAAGGTTGGAGAAATGCCCCAGGTTGGGAATGAATTTTTCGAGTTTGTAACTCTTGTATTCTACAGCATGCACAAAGCCGACAAACCTGTTGAAAGAAGATTTTGGCTGGCTTTCAATTTCATTATAAATAGAAATAGCATTGCCGTTGCTACCTACTATAATAGTATTGAAGCCAATAATACGGTGTCGTAATTTATAAAGATTGTGTGAAGTAAGAATGAGCCTGAACGTAACAGTTATAAGGAAGTGCAGCAGGAACAGGTTCAGAAATAAATGGTAATAACTCCTGTAGGTTTGAATAACATCGTCGAGAATCAGTGCAAAAAATATAATTATAACACCAATAATTGAAATCAGCAGGGTTTGTCCTAATTCGCGCATACGTGCCTTGCGGTATATGTTGTGGTACGATCCTGTAATTGCATATATAGTGAGCCAGAACAGCGGAATGGTTGCTATACCAAGATAGAACTTGTTATCCGAAAGCACAATCTGCAATGTATCGTTCATTGCCTGTAATTCGGCTGATTTGCGCAGAAAGAAGAAAATACTCCACGCCAGGGCCGCCGAAAGCAGGTCGGCAAATATGAATTTAGCAATTTGTACTTTTTTATTCATTACCAATTAGTTATATTTCAGAAGCAGATGAGCCAGAGGAAGTGAAAAAATGAGGTAGAGGTAGTTCCATCCGAATCGTAACTTATTTTCAATAGCAGATTTATGTTTATGCTTTAGTTAGATTTTCACAAGACTGAGATACTGAATTAACTCAATCATATATTGTATTTTGATTATTAACGGTACTTTGATGGGACATTGTCATATTCGATGTGTTTTCAACTTTTTCAAGAATCTGGTAAGCTACTCTTACTGCCTCGTATCCGTCGCTGATTGTAACATCCGGAGTTGTGTTTTCAATGATTGAAGCTGCAAACCTTGATAATTCAGTCTGAATGGCATTGACAGGTATAATTTCAGGTTTTTCAAAATGAATTTGCCTGCTGTCTTTTCCATTGCCTGGATTCAGAACGGGTAAAAAGGGATTTATTGTACCACCGTTAATATTTTTCAGGTAAGCTACTTCGGTTTTTTTATTCAGGAAATCTACAGAAATGTAAGCATCCTTCTGAAAAAACCTGGCTTTGCGCAATGGGAAAAGCGAAATCCTGCTCGAAGTGAGATTAGCAACACATCCGTTATCAAATTCAAGCCTGGCATTCACTATATCGGGAGTATCAGTAACTACTGCAACACCGCTGGCACTTATTTTTCTGAGATTTGCCTTCACAGTGTTTAACACGATATCAATATCATGGATCATCAGATCCAGAACCACGGGTACATCCGATCCACGCTGATTAAAGCCTGCCAGACGATGAATTTCAATAAACATAGGATTGTCAATGAACGGTCGCGCTGCTACCATGGCAGGGTTATAGCGCTCAACATGCCCAACCTGTACTTTAACATTAGCCTCGTTGGCTATTTCAATTAGTTTTAGTGCTTCCTCAGGTGTTGTAACGATTGGTTTCTCAATAAATACATGCCTGAATTGCTTTAATGCACGGGCTGCCAGATCGAAATGTGCGATTGTTGGCGTTACAATGTCTACAACCTCTGATGCGCTAATCAACTCATCAATAGTGTCAAAGTGCCTGATACCGAATTCGTTGCAAATCGTTTGAGTAATTGTTGAATCAGTATCGAAAAATCCTGTAAGTTCGAATTCAGGTATTTCTTTGATGCATTTAATATGAATCTTTCCCAGGTGACCGGCTCCTACAACTCCAATTTTAAGCATTTAGTTATTTTTATGCAAAAGTAGAAAAAAGCCACCTGGAAACGAGATAACTTTTATCCATGTTTATATTTGACTAAAGGGTACAGCATAATTCAAATGGTTGCATCAGCTATAAAAAAAATACATTTTTTTCAGTATTTTTTTTTTGAATGCCCATAGAAAAGAAAATCACACGATAATTTCAAAACTTATTGGATGTAAATTGCTCGGAGCATTTTCATTTTCTTACTTTTGCGGCAAAAACAATATTAAATCAATACAAAGAAATATTCGTGCTGTTGGAATCTTCAGCATCCGTTACAAACATAAAACATATTAAAATAACATACATGAAAAATACTGCTTTTACCCTGATCCATGAAGCCCTTGGTGCAAAAATGCTCCCTTTTGCTGGATACAATATGCCGATACAGTTTTCGGGAATTAACGATGAGCACGAAACGGTCCGGACCAAACTGGGCGTTTTTGATGTTTCGCATATGGGCGAAATTTGGGTGAAAGGTCCTAAAGCATTGGATTTCATCCAGTATGTTACCACAAACGATGCTTCGGTGCTTCGTGACGGGAAAGTCCAGTATTCCTGCCTTCCGAACGGCAAAGGAGGTATTGTGGATGATTTGCTGGTTTACCGTGTTGATGCAGAGACCTACCTGCTGGTTGTAAATGCGTCGAATATTGAGAAAGACTGGGCCTGGATGCAGAGTCAGAATAAAATGGGAGCAGTTCTTTATAATGCTTCTGACGAGATAGCGCAGCTTGCAGTGCAGGGGCCATTGGCTTTAAAAGCGATGCAGAAGCTTACCGCTACCCAGATTACCGATATGGAATACTACACGTTTAAAAAACTCAATTTTGCAGGTGTTAAAAACGTGATTTTTGCAACTACAGGCTACACCGGCTCCGGCGGATGCGAAATTTATATGGCTAATGAAGATGCGGTATTAGTTTATAACGCTGTGATGGAGGCCGGCGCCGAATACGGAATCAAACCGATAGGGCTGGCTGCCCGCGATACGTTACGCCTCGAAATGGGCTTCTGCCTGTACGGAAACGATATCGACGATACAACATCGCCTATTGAAGCCGGACTGGGCTGGATCACCAAGTTTACCGAGCAGAAAGATTTTATAAACAAAGATATTTTCCTGAAACAAAAAACCGAAGGTACATCGCGCCGGTTGGTGGGTTTTGAAATGATTGATAAAGGAGTTCCCCGTCACGGGTATGATGTATTGGATGCAGAAGGTGTAAAAATTGGGGAGGTTACAAGCGGCACAATGGGCCCATCCGTAAAAAAAGGCATTGGGATGGGATACGTGCCCAAAGCATATATGAAAGCAGGGAGCGAAATTTTTATCAGCATACGTGATAAAGCATTGAAAGCAGAAGTGGTGAAAATGCCTTTCTATAAAGGCTGAGTTTAAAATTTTGGAATATTGAAACGGAAATGCGCAGCATAATGTATATTTGTGCTGCGCATTATTTATTAAGATTTGTATTATGAAAAGCATCGAAGTTATATTGTCGCCGGCATTATTTACATACAAGACCACGGTTGATAATTACATAGTAGTGGTTGTGGATGTTTTACGCGCAACCACAGCCTTTTGTGCCGCCTTTGATAGCGGGGCCAAAACAGTGATCCCGGTTTCAGGCCTGGATGAATTGCGGGAATATAAAGATAAAGGATTCCTTGTGGCAGCCGAACGTAACGGCAAAAAAGTTGATTTTGCGGATTTTGGTAATTCACCTAGCGTATTTTCCGAAACTGATTTAACCGGGAAAGACCTTGCCTATTCAACTACAAACGGAACACAGGCCATCGAAATATCAAAAAAATCAGGAAAAATATGTGCAGCGGCATTTGTAAATCTTGATGCTGCCAGCGAATGGCTTTTCAGCCAGCATCTGAATATTATAGTACTTTGCTCGGGCTGGAAAAATACGGTCAGTCTCGAAGACACCCTTTGTGCAGGCGCCTTGGTGGAACTGCTGGAACTTTCGGGTTTGTATAAACATATTTGCGATTCTTCCACTGCTGCACTGGCACTTTGGCAATCATCGAAGAATGAATTGGAGGAAGTTGTCAAAAAAGCAAATCATTACCAACGACTGGTGAAACTAAGCCAGCAAAAGGACCTGGAGCATAGTTTAAAACTGAACAGTTCAAACGTAGTTCCTGTATGGAACGGAAAAGAATTTTTAAATTATAATGCCTGATAGGTCTTATTATTCATTAATTGATGATCGTTGACCAAATCATATTTATACCCATATTCCTTTATTTCTATTATGATACATGTAGTTTTAAAGCTCAAAATACATGAACTTTGCTGCCGCATTTCAATAAATAACTTTGAGCAAGCTCCGATCACTATTTTATCATAACGATGCCTATGCCGTATGGCGCATCGGCGTGTTCCGGCGCTTTATAGCCGGCCGTTTCTTTCTCACATTTGCCATACAAATGCAAAGTGTTATCATAGGCTGGCAGGTTTACGATCTTACCCGCGATCCTTTTTCTCTTGGGCTGATCGGACTTTCTGAGGCAATTCCATTTATGATCGTTGCATTGTTTGCGGGCCATGTGGCTGACCTGATGAACCGGAAGTTAATCATTGCCATTACCGCAACCGTATATGTAGCAGGCGCAGCTGTTTTGCTTTATATGAGCTATATTATGCAGGATCTTTACCTAACATCGGGAGTGTTGCCCCTATATATTGTAATTGCCGTTACCGGGGTAGCGAGAGCATTCTTTTACCCGGCCCAGTCGGCATATATGGCCCAGATTGTACCACGAAGCCTGTATGCCAATTCATCGACCTGGAACAGCACGGTATGGCATATTGCCGCTGTTTCGGGCCCCGCTGCCGGGGGACTGATGTATGGATTTGCCGGCATACATGCCGCGTTTATCTGTGTTGTTTTTTTCTCGGCTTTAAGCCTTGTGTTTTTCTATTCATCCCGTTCGGTTCCCCTTCCGAAGCGTGCATCCAAAGAAAAAATATTTACCAGCCTTTCGACAGGGATAAAGTTCGTTTTTGGCAACCAGGTTTTGCTGGGTGCGCTGGCGCTTGATATGTTCGGAGTATTATTCGGAGGCGCAGTGGCTTTGCTTCCTGTTTTTGCATCCGAGATATTGAATACTGGTCCGCAAGGCCTTGGATTCCTGCGTGCAGCTCCAGCATTCGGAGCTGTATTTATGGCCATGATCCTGGCCTATCATCCGCCCATTAACAGGTCTGGTTTAAAGTTGATATGGGCAGTTGGCGGTTTTGGCGCCTGCATCGTATTTTTTGCCTTATCCCGGAATTTCTTTCTGTCGATCGGATTGCTTGCTTTAAGCGGCATGTTCGACAATGTAAGTGTGATTATCCGGGGAACCATTCTGCAGATGTATACGCCCGACGAGATGCGCGGCCGGGTTGCATCGGTAAACAGCCTTTTTGTCGGCTCGTCGAACGAATTAGGCTCCTTTGAGTCAGGACTGGCTGCAAAACTCATAGGTTTGATTCCATCCGTGATTTTTGGCGGGGGAATGACGATTATGATAGTGCTGGCTACAGCCGGTTTTGCGCCAAAACTTAGGAAGATGGAAATTAAAGGACTAACTTAGTTGTGATGAAAGACTGGGAAGGCAGGAGATGTAGCAGGATTGCTAAGGTGTATCAAGGGTTGAAATTGTAAATTGTTACTTGTCATGCGAACCTTTCAAGGCTTTAGCTACATCAACATTCTGCGAAATAAATGAATTACACACAGCCTCCAATCCGCAACTGAGATTCCGGAACCATTCGCCAAACAGAATAAGCTTATGATATTCGGGAAATTACCTGATAATAAATTTCCCCTTGGAAATCTGGGTTGTACCTGATTTCACCTCGTAAAAATATACTCCGCCCGGCAACCCATCACGTTTGAACATCAGTTGATTGCCTTTTTTATACTGGAACTCTGCCGCTTTCTGTCCGTGTGAGTTAAACAGTACCAGGCGCAGATTGCTTGCATTTGAGTCCTGTAGTTGTATTACGGCAATATCAACAACGGGATTAGGATTTACCTGTGAAGTGAGGGAAGCCGGATCATCAGCTATTCCGACAAACGAAAAGCATGGGAAATCAGCGTTGTTGTATACTTTAACAATTGAATTTTCTGTAAAACAATTGAGTGTGGGTGCCGTATCTGAAACATAGGTGCATGAATAAATACCTGCTGAAGTCAGGCCGTTATCGCTTCCGATTTCATTTATCCAGTTTTCGGTAAAGAAACCGCTTGCTCCTGTACCGCTAAACTGAAATTGTTTGCGTGTTTCTCCGTTCAGCAGGTAAATATTCTCAATGGCATCCAGATTCATCTGGTACATGCATTCTTTGTAATATCCTGTAAATGTGCTGTTAACAGTTAGTGTAAAGTCGTAGAGCAGGTGTTCGCTTGTAGATCCTGCATTTATAATATATACTTTTCCAGGTACAGGTTCTCTCAGGGCGGCTTCATATTTCCAGTTGGTGAGAAGAGCACTGGTAGAGCCCATCAGTTTTTTGCAGGCTTTGGAATTTATAATTGTATCTCCCTTAACCTGCTGGAAATGTAAGGTGTAGTTGTTATGCGAAACTTCTATCAGGTTCGACCAAAGGTTGTTTTCATTTACAAGTGTTTGTGCCTGTAATGTTGCTGAGAGACATAAAGCTAGAACGGCGAGTAGTACAAATTTAATTTTCATAGTACAAATGTTTGTTTCTTTTATTTACTATTTATTGTAACGTTTTCCGAAATGGAAACTTAAATACCCTGTGATAAACAATAAATTTGGATCTTCAAAAGCCATAACGGGCACCCTGGTCGGAAATATATCAACGGTAACGCCTGCTTCCAGGGCTTTAATGCGGTCATTCTGTGCACTGAATTCGAAATTAAAACCTCCTTTAACATAGAGTCCGGGGTAAGGTTTTATCTTATTAAATCCACTCAGTATGGGTCCCCGTCCGTAAATATCGCACAGGCAATCAGGATTTACACCGATGTACGGAAAATGCTTTTCGGGGTCATATCTCTCGAGAGCTGTCCTGTCGACAATGATCTGGTTATCAACAACCGAATAGTAGGCAATGTATAAATAATTTGGTTTGGCCAGACCCACATCAATTCCACCATAGTAAAATGCCCTTACCTCGACACCTCCCCAGTATGGTTTCCGGTTCAGTAAATGTTGCCTGCCAATGCCTGCACGTAGAATATAAAGGTTGTTCAGTTTGCCGTAAGTATAACCCCGCGGATTGGCAAAATTTTCGTTATAGCGTCGTGCTTGTCTGGGTGATTTCATTTCGACAAAGCCGAAATCGAACATCAGGTTTTTATAGTATGTTTTGTTCGTGCCGAACTGATAGCCTAATCCATAACCAAGGGTATGCAGCAGTATATTCCCCGATTTCTCCCTGCGTAGCAAAAAGCCCATATCCACAGTATCGGCCATTGTAATATTCTGAGCCTGAGCTACTGAGGGTAACAGGAATGTAAGAGAAATAAGAATTGTCGTAAAAAATAACCGCATACGTTGTGCTTTTAATAAGTAAACAACTAAGCTACGGTTTGGTTGCATCGAAAGCGATAAAATAATATTGCCAGAAACCGGGTAAGTTACTTGTTTTCAACTTTATAGTCCTTGTACTCACCATATGCAGCACATTTTTCGGATGAGCCACAGGACGAAAGCAGTATCGTGAGAATTACTATTGTTGCGAGGAAAGCTGCTATTTTCTTCATATGATGGATGTGGTAATTACTGTTACTGAAATCTTTATTGTACAAAAGTATTCACAATTTGCTTTAGTATAACACGAAAAATTCACATTTATTGTATTTTAGCAAGGAATGCTGTTGAAAACTTTCAAACATGGTTTTGACAATTCGGTTTTGGTGATAATGGATTCAGGAAGATTTATAATGGACTTGATTTAATCTATCTATTGTCTGAAATCTGTCATTCTGTAGCATTGGATGAAAAGCGGATTGTTTATGGAAATGAGGGATATTTTTAAAGTGAAATAAATGAATAAAGCAAGGCATAACAGATATTGGTTGACTTTTAAGTTGATAATCAGATTATAACAAAATATTCCGTCAATCACCCAAATAGAAATTAACATTATTTTTGTGCTTCATTTTTCGGGTTGTTGCGAAAGGTTTTTTAATTGAAAATCAAATAATACAAGAAATATCTCATGAAGAACAATATTAAAATAATCGGCTTCGATGCCGATGATACACTTTGGGTGAATGAACCGTTGTACCGGGAAACGGAAAGGCAATTCTTCAGAATATTAAAACCATATTTTTCTGAAACAGATGCAAACAATGAGCTCTTTAAAACAGAGATCCACAACCTTGAAATGTATGGTTATGGTGCCAAAGGGTTTATGCTTTCCATGATTGAAACTGCCATTCGCATTTCGGAAAACAGAATTACAACGGCTGAAATAAGCCGGATAATAGGTATTGGAAAAAACTTACTTAATGAACCAGTCGTTTTACTCGAAAACGTGGAAGTGGTATTACAACGCTTGCAACCTCATTATAAATTAATTATGGCTACAAAAGGCGATTTGCTCGATCAGGAACGAAAACTGGTAAAATCAGGATTAGCCGGTTATTTTCATCATATCGAAATTATGAGCGATAAAAAGGAAGATAATTACCGTAAACTTATCCGTCATCTCGATATAGAACCGCAAGATTTTGTAATGGTTGGGAATTCGGTACGATCGGATATTCTCCCTGTTATTAATATCGGGGCCAAGGCCATCCATGTCCCCTGTGAAACTAACTGGCTTCATGAACAGGACCATGAAGAAACGGATAACAGCAGATTCATTACGGTAAATAATCTGGCCGAAATCCTGGAAATTCTTTGAGTATGAATAAAATTCTGGATATAGAAAGCTGGAACAGGAAAGAATATTTTAAGTTCTTCAGCTAGTTTGATAAGCTGTTTTTCGGAATACTGATTGAATAGAATGAACTACCGTATTAGTTTTTGCATGAAGTATCTTCAAAGCTAAATGAAACAATTATCCTTTCTTCAGTGTAAACGCAAAAGTTGATCCGACTCCCGGGGCACTGCGGACGTTTATCGTTTGATCGTGGGCTTCGATAATATGTTTTACAATGGCAAGCCCGAGTCCCGAACCACCCTCGGTCCGCGAACGATGCTTGTCGACACGGTAAAATCGCTCGAAAAGCCTGGGGATATGATGTTCTTCGATACCGAATCCATTATCCGAAATTTCGATCAGGTAATTTTCGTCCATATCATAAAAACTAACTTTGGTACGTCCGCCTTGAATGCCGTATTTTATTGAGTTTGTGATCAGGTTTGTAATTACGGTTCGTATTTTTTCTTTATCGGCACGAACCACCATGGTATCATTGTAATCGGCTGCAAATAAAAGTTTAATCTCCTTTTCTTTCGCTCTGGGTTCGAGGAATTCCATAACCTCTCTTACCAGGGTTGTTATGGAGAAATTAGCCAGCAGCGGCGTCGCCTCCCCGGTTTCGAGCCTCGAAATTACTTCCAGGTCTTCGACTATGGTAATCATGCGTTCGATATTCTTTTGCGATTTCTGAAGATAGTCAATATTTATTTCAGGATCATTTATGCCTCCCTCGCTAAGCGTAAGTATAAAGCCCTGCAAATTAAAGAGCGGTGTTTTTAGCTCGTGCGACACATTACCAAGAAATTCCCTGCGGTACACTTCCATCTTTTTAAGCTCATTAATTTCTTCACTGCGATCGTGTGCCCAGTTCTCGACCTCATCGTTCACTTTCCTGATAATATCGCCGTGAATACCTGTCACCTGTTCTTTTTTTACATCCTTGGTAAGCTTTTGCTTGTGTATTGTTTTGTAAACCAGTTTTATGCGGCTGTAAATGAATCTTTCGAGCGAATACCTGAGAATCAGGTATTGCACAAATAATAGAACGAGGAATGTAACGGGAATAAGGATCCAGAGATATTGTTTGCTTTCGATACCCTCGAACATCAAAAACATGGCAACTGCCATCAGTGAAAGCAGAAGCGACAGGAGAAATGCAAGTCGTTTAGGAGTTGTTTCGGACATTCAAATTTGGATTAACGATTTAGTAGGTACATTTATTTAACTAGAATGTTATTAGTTGAATACCAGGCAGATATGGTTTCTATCTATTTCAATTTATTTCAACGTATTTCAATTTATTTCTATTTATTTCAAATTGTAAGTTAGTTACTGTTTGTGCCATTGCTAAATGGTGGTTGTCTATTTACAATTAAAACTTTTGTAACTATTCCGCCCTCCTCCTAAAAGCGCTATTAACTGCCTGCTGTTCATATAATTCAGGATCTGATTGTAAAATTACATTATTTATGATGTTCCTTTGTCTTAAATCTGAGCGTTATTTTGGATCCCTACAAAGAA